>NZ_OY762015.1:2502500-2802500 GCF_963665055.1 uncultured Methanobacterium sp. | reverse complement strand
TTATTTCCTGTTTTTTTTCAAAAGTAATATCCGATATGTAAGAAACACCAATTAAAGCTTTTTTAAGCCGGGAATTATCTAAAATATGACACATATCCAGAAATTCTCCATTCTGGACGATTTTTCTAATCTGCCCATCCAGGTTCCTATTTTTCTTCAGGGGAATATGTTTAAAGACCACTGCATGGTTGTGGAGTAACATTTCCTTATTCCCAATGTTGGCCGGGTGCAGATAAAACAGGGAGCCCAGTGCATCTTCATCGAAGTTAGATAGATCACTTGCCAGATCAACACCCACACCAAAACTTACCATGGTTTCACCCTTGAACAGGGGTTTTGTGCTTATATTCATCCAGGATTGGATATTATCCGGGTGCATGATCATTTCACGGTTTTTAGGGGCAAATTTTTTGAGGGGGGATATTTTAATTCCTGAACTATATATTTCTCCAATATCTGCCTGGATTGCCAAACTAATGATGCCATTAAATGAGGGTTTCATTTTACGGGCCATTTGAAAGAGGGATGAGTAAAGTTCGTCCATACTGAATCCTTTTTTACTGGTCTTAGATTCTGCAAATATGATATCATTGAACTTTCCATCCAGTGCCGCGTTAAATCCAGTGTGAATGGTCACCATTCCCGTGTCTGTTGCGGGGATTAGAAAATCAGGAGTGTTATGCCCATCGGTGGGGAGCCAGACCATGGTGCCTCCAATGGTGATCATTTCCCCCATGATCTCCATGAAGTCGTTCATAGTCTCACCCAGTCCTCCCAGTCCAATGGAGTATTCAGTATCTTGGAACTTCCGGGAATAGATAGTATCCTCGTCTAACTGGGCTTTAAGGACCTTTGAAATGTCACCAACTACTTTCAAATTAGAATCAACTGATGATACATCAAGTATGGTTAAAGAAAGCTGTTCATCAGTATATTGTGGGAGGTTGGCCCAGTCCACTGGTTCTGATTCAACATTATCTGCCTGGAACTTCAGGGCATTTTCCAGGGTAGGTTTTATGGAAAATATCTGGTCAAATCCAGCCATTTTCAGGACTTCCATAGGATAAGGTTTAACATTGCAAAGATGTATCATTCCACCCCTATCTTTCAGGATTCTTTCGGTTCCAAGCAAGCTCCTGATACCTCCACTGCTCAGGTAACTAACATCATCCATGTTAAAAATAACCACTAAATCTTTATCTGTGATAATGGTTTCTAGAGATTCATTCAACTCCTGCGCACCATAAGCATCCAATCTACCTTGTGGTGTCACTATCAGCACACCATTAACTCTTTTTGAAGTTATATTCATGATTTACTCCCCTAAATTACATGAATTTGCAAATACTTAAAATCAGTTAGGTAGGATTATGAGGTTTTTATCATATATACTAATTTTTTATCTAAATTTTAGGACTTAAAAACCTTTTTAAATCTTATTCTGGAGATTATTCGAGTAATTACAACCTATTAATCCCTGAAAGTGAGAAGCTAATCAGAAGGGAATGGGTTTTAAAACCTTTATTCTACAGTAGACTTCTCTGTTTTTCTACTTCCTTAATTTGGTTAACTCCAGCCAGTAATTTGGAAAAAAGCTTTGTTTGATAAGAAAGGAAAAAATATATTTTCTCCTGTAGAATTAAAATTAAAAAAAATATTAAAGAGACTACTTTGATGCCTCTTTTATTGAACCCTGGTTACCTGAATTTGATTTAAATCCAAAAAGCACCCTGAACATGTTCCTGAATGGTTTCCGATATATGTGGAAGTGGATTAAAGTCCCCACAACCATCAAGATTGATAGTTCCACATGCCAGAAAGTTAAAGAAGGATTTAATGCTGTTCTTATACCCATATTTATTAACAACACCAGAATAACCCCAGTACCTCCACTACCAAGGCACCCTGCAGTGAGGAGTAAATTCCATATTCTTCGATGCTTATTTCTTTTTAGAATTCCCTTTTTAAACAGGAAATGTGTGATGAGGTAACCACCGATAATCAACATGCTTATGGGCAGGACAAAGTAATTGTGTGTATCGCCATTTAGGTTTCCAGAGTCTAAGCTGGGAGAATCATGCACTGTGCTGGCATTTGTATCAACTTGATCCTGCACCTGAGTATCGGCATTGGCTCCGTTTCCATGCCCACTATCCACAGTGGTGGTACTGGTATCATCAGGGGAGGTAGTAGAAGTGTCTGTGGTAGATGTATCAGTAGTAGTAACTGGTGTTGCTTGGGAAAAATCACAGATTCCATCTCCACCTACATCCATGTAACGGGAACACTGCCCTGGAAAGGGGTCATTCACCATTCCGTAGGGACAAGTGGTGGCACATGAAGAAGACATTGTACTGGCAGCTATGAATGGAATTGTAGAACCTGCTACAAGGAGTTTCTGCTTTATGGAACCCGTTTCTAATGTGGATTTTATATTTTCCTTTGATAATGCAGATTTTAGATTATCAGTTAATGAGGTACATTTCAACTTATCGTTTGATTTAGAAATATCATCTGATAGTTGCTTAGTAACTTTTCCAATCATGATTTCACCCTCCTCTTGGCAGGGATGAAGGTGGTTTTAGCGGATTTCCAGTAGGTGTGGATGTGGAAAATTGTTACCAGAGCCAGTGCTATTCCCACTTCTACGTGCCAGTAAAGTAGCTGAGGATTGATTGGTAATTTCACCCCGAATTCCAAAAATAACAGCAGGATGAAACCTGCTCCGGCAGCTATCAGGAATGCAATTCCAATTATGAAATTCCATATATTGACGTGCAAAGCTTTTTTGATTATATTCATTTTGTATAAGCTGTAGGTGAGTAAATAGCCCCCTATGAAAGGTAGGGCCGGTGATAATATATCATAAACCATGTTTTTGTTCCCCCGAAATTTTTTCAAGTTATAAAATTGTTTAAATTCTGTTTATAATGTTTTTGTAAAGGTCTTAAAGATAATAAAAAATTATGAAAACTTTTATAATTATTTAAGATTTTAAAAATTCTTTAAATCTATTTTAAGACCTGAATTCACACTACACTACTAAATAGATCAACTATATAAAAGTAATTATTCCAAGTTTATGCCCAAATCTTTCCATAATCATGCCCAATTATTTGTTTTAGGATTAAAATGAATTTTTATGTTTTATATCTAATTTTGGGTATGTTAATGGTGTAAAATTGGTGCAATCTGGGCATAAACTTGGAATAATCATTTATCACATCTTAAACTTAGCTTAATGCACACACACCATGGAGGTGAAAATAGGTGAAAATTCCAAAAAAAGCAGCATTAATATGTGCACTGGTGATGATGATCAGCGTAGTTCCTGCCTTTGCATTGAATCAAACTGATAACACCACCACCGACCAAACTCAGGGCCAGAACTGTACTGGTAATCAGAATCAACATAAATATCAAGGCAGTCAGGGATCCTGTGATTCTGCTGGTGAAAATTGTGGAAGTTGTGATGGAGATCAACACCAGTACCAGTACGGTCAGAAAAACAGTGCCTCCGGAGCTTCAAACTGCGATCAGGACCATCAATACGGTCAGGGGAACAGTAACTCCGGCACTGGAATCTGTGACGGTACAAACTGCAAAAAAACTAGTTAAAACTGTGAAAGGTCCTTTTAAATGACCTTTCATTATTTATTTTTTTTATAAAAATACATAATAGAGATTATCCTGAATTTTACATATTATTGATACTATAATACCATAAACAGGAATGAAATAATTTCAGGGCACATTTATTCTATTTTTAAAATTTTAATCCAAAGATCTCTACTGAAAATTATAAATATTGTATTAATAACCTATTGAATCTTGTAATCAATACCTGTTTTTTGGATTAAATATATTTATCACCTCTTTGAGATTATTACTTGTATAAAAAATAGTTAATATAATGATTAATCATTATGAAATAAGTATATATTAAGCTATGGTTCTAAGTAACCTGTTAAAATAATAGGGAGGCTTATAAACGAACATAAACTTAAAAGTTTTAGGAATGCCATTGGCCATCATTACGTTTATAGTAGTAATGTTAGTTCCAATGAACGGTTTAAGCTATCCTGGCCATGCAGCAATTGCATTACTTATATTCGCCGTTATTATGTGGGCTACAGAAGCCGTGCATTTAGCAGTTACTTCTTTAATTATATTGTTTATACAACCTATAATTGGCGTAGCAAGTTTTGATAATGCTGTAATTGGTTTTGCAAATCCAATTATCTTTCTGATGATTGGTGGTTTTATTATTGCCGAAGCAATCCGAAAAAGCGGACTAGCCACGCGCCTAACATATGCAATGCTCAACAAATTCGGAACAACACCGGATAGGAGCATTTTCGTGGCAGTATTTTCCACAGGAATCTTATCCGCCTGGATTGAAAACGTGGTGGCATTTGCAATGCTACTACCTATAATCAAGGAAATCATCCCATTAATGGGAGTTGACGACCCTGAAAAAGGAAAAAGTAACTTTGCAAAAGCCATGGTACTCGGTGCATCCTACGGTTCACTCGCAGGAGGATTCGGTACAGAAATAGGTACCGCACCCAACCTTATGGCAGCCGCCTACACCAACATCCCCTTCGCAAACTGGATGGTATTCGGATTCCCACTGGCCATTATCATGATGCTTATAATCTGGAAAATGCTTGGTAGAGTATTCAAACCAGAAGTAAGTGGAATAGTAGGTGGAAGTAAAACCATATCCGACAAAATGGAATCTCTAGGACCCATGAAACGAGTCGAAAAGCTCTCATTGGTCATACTTTTATTCACCATCGGATTATGGGTTACTGCAAGTTGGACTGGAATAAACAGTTATTCAGTTGCTTTAATCGGTGCTGTGCTTTTCTTTGTATTCAAGGTACTTGACTGGAAAGATGCACAGAACGGTGTGGACTGGGGATTAATCGTCTTTTTCGGAGGAGCACTAAGCCTCGGAGCAGCACTCTTGCAAACCGGAGCAGCAAATTGGCTCATATCTGATATTGTTGCTATGTTAGGAAGTAATCCATCAACCATCCTTATCATGGTGGTTCTGATGATAATTGCTGTCTGTATAACTCAGGTAATGTCTAATATCGCCTTAGCAGCAATATTAGTACCGTTATCAGTTACACTGGCAACTGCCCAAGGACAACCAGTAGGAACATACGCTGTACCAGTTGCAATCGCCTGTTCACTATCATTCATGCTCCCAATGGCCGACCCAACAGTCGCAATGGCCTATGGAACAGGATATGTGAAAATCAAGGAGATACTAAAAGCAGGAGTGCCACTAGTTGTAATAGGAATTATAGTAACCATTATAATTCTATTAAGCCCCCTTGCAAAACCTGTGCTTGGATAAAAAACATCAAACAAGTGTAAAATTTAGGAGTGTAGAATCTGATTCTACATTTTATTTTATTTTTTAAATAAATTGAAAAATGGGGAGTTTTAGAACGTGGCAAAAAAAATGGTACCTAAAAATGGTATGAGTGATTCTGAACCAAGTGTATTGCACAACAAAAATACAAATAAAAAACAATTAAAAAAGGTATTAAGTAGCGATGAATTAGATTTAAAAGAAATAATGAATGTTTCTCCTGTTCCCCAATTTGTTATAAATAAAGATCACAATGTTATTTACTGGAATCATGCACTGGAAAAATTAAGCAATATCCCGGCTGACAATATTTTAGGGACAAATAAACAATGGCAAGTATTTTACAATACCGAAAGACCATGCATGGCTGATTTTATAGTTAACGGACGTCTTGAAGAAATCCCCAAATGGTACAATACTAAGGATAATAGATCTAAATTCGTTTTAAGATATCAGGGAAGCTCCAAAAATTTAGGAAATTCCTGTGAAGCCGTGGCTTTTTTCCCCCTAATGGGTGAACAAGGGAAATGGTTACATTTTACCGTGGATACAATTAAAAATGCTAAAGGTAATGTGATTGGCGCGGTAGAGACCTTTGAAGATGTAACCGAACAGATAAATTTACAGGACAAATTCATTAAGACTCTGGAAGAAAAGGAGTTACTCCTTAGGGAAATTCATCATAGAACCAGGAATGATCTGCAGATAATAGACTCCATGATAAATTTTCAATCTTACTACACTGATGATGAAAAATCACTGAAACTTTTCAAAGATATCCAGGATCATATTAAATCAATGACTCAAATTCATGAAAAAATTTACCATTCCAAGGATCTCTTAAAGATTGATTTTGGAGTTTTCATTAAAAATCTGGTATTTGACAGACTCAGAGCATATGGAATTGGTAAAAATACCATTCAAGTAGATATTGACAGTAGTAAGGTTTTACTTGACATCAATACTGCCATTTCATGCGGGATCATTGTAAATGAACTGGTGAATGATTCAATAAACCGCATCCTTTTAACTGCGGAACTTAAAGAATCTGAAGATGATGAAATTGAAGATCCTAACCATTTAAAGGGCGAAATATCAGTTAATATTAATAATAAAGGCGAATTCTTTTTAATGACGGTTTATGATGATGCCAAAGTTTCTCCAGAAAATCTGGACCTCCAAAGTAACAAAAATGCACTTGATATGTGGTTTTTAAACAAGTTAGCAACTGAATTAGGTGGCACAGTTAATTTAGAACAGAAAAATGGAACTTTATTTAAGATTACCTTTAAAAAAAATAATGTACAAATCTGATTTTTACTTTTCACCAAGTACACATTAACTATTCTCATAACTCTAAAAATATAAGTGTTTTTTTTTTGAAATATTGAAACTTTCTCGAATTTATTGAATATTTAATCAGGACCAAGATCGTACTGAATATCATTCTTGTAATACATGTTTAAATTAGAATAATAATTAAATGTAAATTTAACTCTCAATCCAGAATTTAAAATTATCATGATTAATCATCACAAAATATGTTTATATCAACCTTAAGGTAGTAAGTTACCTGTTAAAAAAAAGGGAGGGCTTAAAAACGAACATAAACACCAAAGTTTTAGGAATGCCATTGGCTATCATTGCTTTTATAGTAGTAATGTTAGTTCCAATGAACGGTTTAAGCTATTCCGGTCACGCAGCAATTGCATTACTTATATTCGCCATCATAATGTGGGCCACAGAAGCACTGCATTTAGCAGTTACTTCTTTAATAATATTATTCATACAACCCATAATTGGCGTAGCAAGTTTTGATAATGCTGTAATTGGTTTTGCAAACCCAATTATCTTCCTGATGATTGGTGGTTTTATTATTGCCGAAGCAATCCGAAAAAGCGGACTAGCCACACGCCTAACATATACAATGCTCAACAAATTCGGAACAACACCAGATAGGAGCATTTTCGTGGCAGTATTTTCCACTGGACTTTTATCTGCCTGGATTGAAAACGTGGTGGCATTTGCAATGTTACTTCCCATTATAAAGGAAATCATCCCCCTGATGGGAGTTGACGACCCCGAAAAAGGAAAAAGTAACTTTGCAAAAGCCATGGTACTCGGTGCATCCTACGGTTCACTCGCAGGAGGATTCGGTACAGAAATAGGAACCGCACCCAACCTAATGGCAGCCGCCTACACCCACATCCCCTTCGCAAACTGGATGCTATTCGGATTCCCACTGGCCATTATTTTAATGCTCATCATCTGGAAAGTACTGGGTAAAATATTCAAACCAGAAGTAAGTGGAATAGTAGGTGGAAATAAAACCATATCCGACAAAATGGAATCATTAGGACCCATGAAAAAGGTCGAAAAGCTTTCATTAGCTATACTCATTTTCACCATCGGATTATGGATTACCGCCGGCTGGACCGGACTAAACAGTTATTCAGTTGCTTTAATCGGTGCTGTGCTTTTCTTTGTATTCAAGGTACTTGACTGGAAAGATGCACAGAACGGTGTGGACTGGGGTCTTATCGTCTTCTTCGGAGGAGCACTAAGCCTCGGAGCAGGACTCTTGCAGAGTGGAGCAGCAAGCTGGCTCATAAATGACATAATTGGTGTACTGGGAAGCAATCCATCAACCATCCTCATTATGGTGGTTTTGATGATAATTGCAGTCTGTATAACTCAGGTAATGTCTAATATTGCCCTAGCAGCAATATTAGTACCACTATCAGTTACATTGGCAACTGCCCAGGGACAGCCAATAGGAATATACGCAGTACCAGTAGCTATCGCCTGTTCACTATCATTCATGCTCCCAATGGCCGACCCAACAGTCGCAATGGCCTACGGAACAGAATACGTGAAAATCAAGGAGATATTCAAAGCAGGAGTTCCACTGGTTGTAATCGGAATCATAGTGACCATTATAGTCCTACTGAGTCCACTTGCAAAACCAGCACTTGGATAAAAAAAAGTTCAAACAATTGTAAAACCTAAAAGTGTAGAATCTAAAAGTATTTTAATCTGATTCTACATTTTATTTTATTTTTAAAAATCAGTTAAATGATGAGATAAATGAAGCGGGGTATAAAATATGTTTAAAAAAATATTGTTACCTACAGATGGTTCAGAAGCATCAGAAAGAGCTGGAGAATATGCAATTTCTGCTGCAAATTTGAGTGGTGCAGATATAATTGTGTTAAACGTAATTGATACCGATTACCTGAACGCGTTACCACAGCAAGATCTGCGAGAAAAATTAGATGAAGAACTACGCGAAGAAGGAAAAGAAGCTGTTGAAAAGTTCAAAAATAAAATCGAAGCAGAAAAATGTGAGGGTAATTGCAGAAACATTAATTTAATAACTTTAATTAAACAAGGAAAGCCTGAAGATGTTATTTTAGAAACAGCTGATCAGGAAGGTGTTGATCAAATAATAATGGGAAAATCAGGTAAACACAGTTTTGAAAGATTTTTAATGGGCAGTACCACCGAAAGAGTGGTTAGAAGAGCGAAAATACCGGTTAACATCATATCCTAAATTATCCAATTAATGGAGAGTTATGATGTACATTGTTATTGTGGGTGCCGGTAGAGTTGGATTAAATCTGGCATCTTTTTTGATTTCAGACGGACATGATGTCACTATTATTGAAAATAACAAGAAATTATGTACTAATGCAAGTCATGAATTGGATGCAATGATCATTTGCGGAAATGGAACCGATAAAAAGATTCTTGATGAAGCAAATATTGGTGATGCCAATGTTTTTGTAGCTGCAACAGGAAACGACGAGACAAATTTATTATCATGCATACTGGTTAAAAAATTTAATATACCCAAAGTAATTGCCAGAGTAAGCGATTCCACCCACGAAGAAGCATTTAAACAAGTTGGCATTGACTCCGTGGTTAATCCTGAGTACACAGCAGCAACTTACCTTGAAAAACTTATAATAAGACCTAAAATAGCCGATCTGGTAATTGTGGGTAAAGGAAATGCCGAACTTTTGGATATAACAGTTAGCAATAGAAAGCTATTCGGTAGACACACCAGTGAAATAAGTCCTACTAAAGATTTTATTATCAGTGCAATATACGAAAACGGAGACATAACCATTCCCGATGATACCACCATCTTAAAAGAAGGCTGTAAAATTTCGGTTCTTGTAAAGAAGAAAGCCGTGAAAAAAGTTGAAGAGATGTTTACTGCCTAAAATGGTTTATTGCCTGATGGTGAAGTTAGAGGATGTTTACTCAGCGACTAATGCCCATAATTAAGTTATTGAAGGGTTAAGTTAAATGTACTCCGTAAACAAACTAAACAAAAATGAAATATATTCCCTATTTCATTATACTGGATATATCTGTATCCTTTTAGGATTAGTAATGCTGATTCCAATATCAGTTGCCCTAATTTATAATGAACATCAGTTTATTCTTCCTTTTGTTTATTCTACCATAATCAGTGTGTTAATAGGACTTCCACTTTATAAACTATTTAAAGATAAGGGGGAACTTTCTCTTAAAAGCGCCATGGTATTTGCCACCACGATCTGGATTATAGGCTGTGCTCTGGCCGCTCTTCCATACTACCTTTCTGGCCAACTCCCTTACCTAGATGGATACTTTGAAGCCATGTCTGGGTTTACAACCACTGGTTTTACCATGTATTCCAATTTAGACATAGTTCCTTATACCATGCAGTTTTGGCGTGCATTCACACAATGGCTTGGCGGAATAGGAATAATAGTACTGGCACTAACCATTCTTATATCACCATCTGTTAACATAATGAGAATGTACGCAGCAGAAGGCCGAGATGAGAGAATACTCCCCAGTATACGCCATACATCCAAAATAATACTTTATATTTACGCTCTTTATACTGTAATCTCAATAGCTTTATTTTTACTGGCAGGAATGCCTGTTTTTGACTCTGTATTCTACGCGTTTTCTGCCCTGTCAACCGGAGGATTTGCACTAAAAAATGTTAGTATTTTTTATTATCACAGCTTCTGGATAGAGTTAGCAGCCATGATAATAATGATCATAGGAGCCACTAACTTTGCACTGCACTACACCGTTTTAAAAGGGAATTGGAGAGAATACTTCCGGGATATAGAAACTAAAGTTGCTTATCCCATCCTTATAGTTGGAACATTTTTGGTAGCCATGTTCCTGTACAATAATTCTACCTATGGGCATGATTTACTGATCTCTTTGAGGTATTCTGTTTTCCAGGTGGTGTCTGCATTAACAACAACCGGGCTTCAAACAGCCACAGGGGATGAAATAACCTACAAATGGACTGGTCTGGGGATATTCGTACTCACCATACTGATGATCATTGGTGCAGGAGCCTGTTCCACTGGCGGAGGTATAAAATGGTTAAGGATAGGAATATTAATTAAAGGAATGTGGTGGGAGGTTAAATCGATTTTAGCTCCAAAAAGTGCCGTAATTCCTAAAAAAATACACCACGTAAGAGATTTGAAAATAAATAGCAGCATACTGAAACTTACAGGATTATTTGTTTTCACCTACCTGTTTGTGTACATAATAAGCGTTTTTATAGTTTTATTTTACTATCCAAATGTTGCACAAACCCTGTTTGAAGTTGCATCTGCTTTAAGCAATGTGGGTCTAGGTTCAGGATTAATAACCTCAACATCCCCTGTCATTATAAAAATAGTGTTTATAATAGACTTCTGGGTGGGTAGACTTGAAATATGGCCAGTATTACTGTTAATTGCCATCACCACCAATGCCATTAGGAAATAAAATACCATATCTTAACAAAAAGACCATAATTAGTGGTTTATATCCTTATTTTATTTATCTACTAATTTTACTTACTTCAACTTTTACGTGGGGTGATATTGCGCCAGTAAACTGAAATTCCATCATCAGATGGATAAACACTGATATCAAAGCAGTGATCATTTTTACGAATATCAGAAGCTTCAAAGTGTTGTATTTCCTTGTTTCCCATTGCTTTGCGTAACATGGTTTCATATATAGTTCCTGTAAATTCAGGGAATCTTCCCCACAGGTTTTGTTCCAGAAGGTCATCAGCATCAACACCCAGATACTCCGCAGCACACCGGTTAACATAGATGAAATTCCAGAAATTGTCCAAAGCCATGAATCCATCCTGTATACTATCTAATATTCGAGTTATTTGCTGTTTTCCACTTTCAAGTTTTTCCTCGGCCTGTTTGCGTTCAGTGTCATCAAAAACATAGCCTTTAACCTGAACCAGTTCACCAGAATCATTAAAGATACCCACAAGATTGGCAATGACATGGATCCGCATAATATCAGATCTTCGCTGCCAGCTTTGAAAGCCCATTATTTTACCTTCGCTTTTGAGTCGGGTGACCATATAAGGCCAATCAAAGGGGTTTGACTCGGATATATTCCACTTGAGTGCATTCTTAATGGTATCAAAACCGTAAATCTCGGCAAAGGCAGGGTTACACTCCAGTATCTTCCCCTCTAAAGTGGCAATGAAATCTCCGGTTAGATCCTCATCAAACAAACGGTGATATTTCTCCTCACTTTGCTTTAAAGCTTCTTCAGCTTCTTTACGTTCGGTGTCATCGAAAACATAACCTTTAACCTGTACCATTTCCCCCTGATCATTTAAAATTCCCACTACATTAGCCACAACATGAATCTTCACATCATCCGGTCTTAGCTGCCAGCTCTGATAGTCCTGGATCTTACCTTTATCGCGGAGGCGAGTGATAAGATTCTCCCAGTCACTGGTGTTGAACTGGGAAATGTTCGATCCAACAGCTTCTTCACTACTTTCAAATCCATGTATCTGGGCAAAAGCAGGGTTGCACTCCAGTATCTTCCCCTCAGGAGTGGCAATGAAATCTCCAGTTAAATCTTCGTTAAAAAGACGCCTGTATTTTTCTTCACTTCTTTTTAAAGCTTCTTCAGCTTCCTTGCGTTCGGTGTCATCAAAAACATAACCTTTAACCTGGATCAGTTGGCCTGATTCATCGAACATCGCCACCACATTACTCACAATGTGGATTTCTTTCCCATCTGGCCTCTGGTGTGTGGTTTGGTGGCCATGGATTTTAGGGTTGGTTTCAAGGTTTTTTATTAAATTTTCCCAATCTTCAGGGTTGAAATCTGCTATATTGGCTTTTTGAGCATTTTCACGACTAGAAAACCCATAAATTTCTGCAAAAGAAGGGTTGCACTCCAGTACTGCACCTTCAGGAGTGGCAATGAAATCCCCGGTCAGGTCATCCTCAAAGAAACTCCGGTATCTTTCTTCACTTATACGGAGCTCTTCAGTTTTTTCTGAGATGACTTCCTGAATCTGGACCAAATATCCGGAATCAATGGTTGAAACTGTTCCTGCAATCAACAAAGAACCACAAGATGTAGAAATAAAATAATCACGAATTTTTTCAAAATCCAGTTGAGTTTGGAACCTGATAAGGCCATTTTCCCTGAGTTCATCCCTCTGGCAGGGGATGATTGGATTATGGAATAGGTTAATCTCGGGCAGGTCCTTTAATTTAGGTAGTCCGATTAATTTTATAGCAGCCGGGTTAGCATCCACCAGTTCTCCCTCTTCATCGTAAAGAAGAATCCCCATTGGAGATTTATCGAATATTTCCTTGAAAATATGGTAATAGCTTTTTACCGTTCATTCCCCCTGATAATCCAATATGTGACTTGCATATATTCATTGTCCTTGCTAATTATTATGGTTTGGGGATAACAGTTAGTGATATGAGATTTTTTGTAATTTGAAAAAATGATTTATTTATCAGAATGGATTGAAAATTCACCTATTTCAAATAAAAATAATACTCCTCCAGATCATATCTTGTTTTAAACATTCCTAAACACATATAACATTTTTATTAGTTTAAATAAAGCTATTAATAGTATTTAATAAAATAAATCACTGATTTTAGTTAATTAAATGAATTAAAATTAATTTAATTTAATTTTAAATAGTTAGTATTAACCAAAAGTAACATTTAAGTATGCTTACAATATATTGTTGTTTAATTGGAAAATTGTTATCAAACTGAAATTGGGCGGGGGCCTATGAAACACGATCTAAGTAATGAAGAATTTAAATTTTCAAATTTAATATGCCACAGAATCCCTGAAAGAACCTTTAAAATTAAGGGTCATTATTTTCCTGTTTGTTCAAGGTGCACAGGATTCTATATAGGGGCATTTTCCTATTTTATCTTAGTTTATTTTGTTTACGTAGAATATACTGTTTATTTAATTTCTATCGCAATAATAATGTTAATTCCAGCATTTTTAGATGGTTTTACGCAATTAATTGGTTTAAGATTGAGTAATAATGGGTTAAGATTATTAACGGGATTAATTGGAGGAGTAGGCCTCGCAATTATCGTCAAAGCGATAAAATGGATGATAATTAGTAGTTGATGTTTTTTAATTATCAAAAAAATAGGAGCGATTAAATGACAAAGATTTGCCCAAAATGTAACACGAAAAATGCAGATTCATCGGGATTCTGCCAGAACTGTGGTGAAGAATTACCAGAAGCTACCAGTAAACAATCAAAAACTGGTGGAATAGGTGCATGGTGGAGTAAACGAGGTAGTGGTGCAAAGGTAGGTATTATCCTTGCGGGACTTTGTTGCATTGGGCTTATAGGAATTGTAGTATTAGCTGGAATGGCCAGTCCAGATAAGACAACAAGTACAAATACTACGACCACAACGGCACAGCCTACAAATACACAAACAACAGCACAACCTGCAAGTACGGAAAAAACACCCACTACTGTAACAATAAGTGAATTGAATTCAGGTAGCGTGGCAAAAGGGACATTAGTAAAAGTTACAGGAACGGTTTCACAGTCAGATGGTTATAGTTTAAGAATAAGAAACTCAGATTATCAAGATATACTAATCGAAGGAACTGGTTTATCGGCATATGAAGATCAGACTGTAACAGTAACTGGAACATACACCGGGCCATCTACATATACAACTGTAACGGGTGCATCAAGAACTGTACCTACTATAGAAGATGGAAAAATAGTTTAAATAGATTCAGTGTTGAGGTTTAAAAACCTCATTTTTTTTATTAAAGTATATTCAGATTCATAATCCTATCGGCCAAGCATCCATTCCCTATATGCTTTTTCCCAGTCTTACTAAATTTTCCAAGATAATGTAAAAGGTAAATGAGTAAAGGTGTAGCTATAAGTGGTATATCATTATTCAGTTCTCCATCTTTTGCCATTAATCTGTCAATGCTGCCATTTTGAGTTAAATTGTATCCATGATGAGTATTTCTCATGACCCTTAAGTCTTCAGGTGTTAGTTCTGAGTATTCTAATTCTTCCACTGTTGAAGTGACGATATTCGTCAAATGTTCGCCTGCTTTATTTGGAACTGTTTGAATCGTTTTAAGAACTTTAAAAGTCAGAAAATCTTTATTTACAAGTTTTTTCCATGAATTGACTTCAGAATTCTCTATTTTTAATAGATACAATATGTTGGATAGTTTGTCTAAGAAACTGAAGAAAAATACCATCGATATGTAAGGCAATTCACTAGTAACAGATATTAAAGCATCGGTTATTGCCCTGTTCACACTCATAACAAGTTTTTCTCTTAATAAAGCATCTTCAATTGAAATGATATCATTCATCCGATCATCAATTTTCTCAATAAACCATTGGAAATAATCTAGCTGTTTGACAGGATTTAAGATTACTTCATTAATTGCACTTTTTGGACCTCTAGATCCATCAAAAGTCCATTGATCATCATATACATGATGAAAATCCCATAAAATTCTTGTGTATAATGTATTCTCTTCTGTCATCTGTGAATGTTTAAAAGCTCTATCAGGTATGTGAAATATAGTTAAACTTGATTTTAACCCAGTTTGAATAGAAGCACAAGAAATTAAGGGATATATTCCATAAGATAACATGTTTAACGCATTTTTTGTAAAATAATCAGCTTGTAATCCACTCATTTCCTGAGGAACTCCAATAGGATCCATTTTATCATAGCCATATTTTTTTCCCAATTCTCTTTGATCAGTCCAAATTTTATCCGCCCAAGTTTTAGGTGATTCAATAATCCATATCTGGCCTAAAGGAAATTTCCTAAAAAAAAGAGGCCAAATGTGATAATAACATAGTTTTCCAATATGGTTGCCCATATGATAACCTTCTGTGCTGTTTCGGATCCAATAAAGACTCAATCCTAACGAATCAGGACACCCTTCAATGACCATTCTACCGTACTTGTCAAGTTCTGATCTATCTTTATAAGTAAATTCATTATGAATACTGCCGTCAGGTGCCTTGTAATTCAAAAAAAATCTTTCATCTAACCATGAATTTAATTCTTCATTTCCAATAATGGTTTCAGCTGTGATTTTATGTGCAATCTTAAACATTTTCATCATCGAAATATTTTTTTTTATTTCTTCGTTATATCTGCATATTACGAAGTTGGAGTTTCAAACTAAATTTAACTGAACCATTTTTCATCAGATCTCGAACTTCCACAAAAATAAATTAATTTGATAATACTTTAATCTATGTTTCAACCACATTACCCCACCAAAAATATTCAAATTTCTGCCATTAACTGCCCATATATTGATAATAAAATGAAATATAAAAATAATAACTCTAAACTTGCACTAAATATAATGTTACATGTACCCTAACTGACTGATATTCCGTGCAGATGGAATGTTATTTCTACTCCCAATCACATATAATAATTTTAGTCACTAAAAAGTGAATGATCTACCTATTGATTATTCATTAACATGAGGTTTTATTATGAAAAGGGATGTTATCAAAATCAATGAAGAAAAATGTAATGGATGTGGCAGTTGTGTTACCGGGTGTCCTGAGGGTGCACTGCAGGTCATCGATGGTAAGGCCCGTCTGGTAAGTGATCTTTTCTGTGATGGACTGGGGGCCTGTATTGGAGACTGCCCCGAGGGGGCCATAGAAGTTGAAAGGAGAGAAGCTGAACCATATGATGAATACAAGGTCATGGAGAATATTGTAAAAGCCGGACCTAACGTTACCAAGGCCCATTTAAAACATCTTCATGAACATGGACAGACAAAATACTTAAACGAAGCTCTCAGCTTTTTAAATGAAAAAAATATTGAAGTACCAGATTATGAAGAGGAAGCACCCCTGGCCTGTGGATGCCCTGGTTCGGCAATGCAGGTTCCAGAGCCCAAATCTGGAAGTGGGGAATCCCCACAGATTCTAAGTGCAGAACTTGGTAACTGGCCAGTGCAGCTGCAGCTTTTAAATCCCAATGCACCCTACCTTAAACATGCGGATCTCCTCATTACTGCCGATTGTGTGCCCTTTGCTTACCCCAACTTCCATCAAAGATTCCTGAAGGACAAGATTCTGATAATTTTCTGCCCCAAACTGGATAAGACCATTGATGAATATGTGGATAAGTTAACCGAGATCTTCACCATGCAGGATATAAAATCCATTACCATAGTGCACATGGAAGTTCCCTGCTGCTCTGGTATTGAAGTGATAGTCAAACGTGCCCTGGAAAAAGCCCAGAAGAATATAATCATTAAGGATTACACCATTTCCATAAATGGGGAAATAATTTAACAACAATTATTTGATTCATATAATAATTTGTATAAAATCCGTAATGAAAATATAAAATCCAGTATAGGAGGTCAATAAAATGAAAGTAGTTGGATTTAATGGAAGCCCCCGTGAAGGGAGTAACACTGGAACTATGATTGAAGAAATATTAAAGGGTGCCAGTGAAGCAGGAGCAGAAACTGAGCTTTTCAATCTGAGTGAGATGAATATTGCCCCCTGTAAGGCATGCATGCACTGCAAGGAGAATAATGGAGAATGTGGTACTGAAGATGATATGCAGATTGTCTACTCCCAGATAAGGGAGGCAGATGCATTCATACTGGGATCCCCGGTTTACATGTGGCAGATGAATGCCCAGGCAAAAATCTTCACTGACCGGCTTTTTGCCAACTTCAAAACTGGATTTGAAGAAAAATACGGGCAAAAAAATATGGCCCTGGTATTCTCACAGAACAACCCTGATGAAAACATGTTTAAAGAATACTTCTACTACACCCGTAACATGTTCGACTTTTTAGGTTACAATGTGGTGGACATGCTCACCTCAACGGAAAACAGTATTCCTGGAGCAGTTAAAAACAAAAAAGAGGTTATGGACCAGGCCAGGGAAATTGGTAGGGAATTAGCCAAGGGATAACTTTGGTCATACATATCCTGCATACCATGCCATCCTAACTTTTTTTCTATTAGATCAACTTTTTTCAATTAAATCAATGAACTTATCCATGTCCCTGACATTGAAGACAAACTTTTGACTGGCATTGGGCCCACGCATGGACATCAAGCAGCTAACTGCAGATTCTCGCTGGTAATCTTCGAAGATATTTTCAAACCAGTCTGCATCCTCTTTTTGAGTGAAAGTGATCTCCATAACACTGGAATGCTTTTCGATACGACAGTTCCTATCCTTTAATGCCTCTTTTAATTTCCTAATTTTTTCATCAGACTCCATTGTATCTCCTTCACTTAACCCTTAATCCCATTCATAAATTATAAATAATGCCCTTAAACTAATTTATATCCCATAAATAGATATATAAATCCTCAAATTTAAATCACATCATTTCAAACTCTTGGAAACAGCCGGGGAGTGTTATTCATGTATTCTATGTATTCTTCACCAAACTTAAGGATTAATTCCTTTTCTTCTTTTTTCATTCTAATGATCAATCCCGCTATGAATAAAATGAAAAAAATCAAGCCCCATACATTCTGTGATATGATGGCTACTCCTGAAAACAGGACTAAAATAGACAGGTAAAATGGGTGACGGACTCTGGAGTAAATACCAGTGGTTACCAGTTCCTGATTCTCGGTTGTTTTTGAAAGTGGCACCCAGTTTTTACCTAACTCTCTCCGGACCATTAAATTGAAGCCCATACCAACAAACATCACCAGAAAACCAATTAATATAATGATTATGCTGTAAATTCCAGTGTAAAACGTGATTAGGACTGCCATCATGAGACCAGTCTGGGGAACAGTCAGGGCAATGGAGGTGTAATCCCTCTCTTTTAGTATAGTGGGCCAGCCTTTGATCTTGGCACCGTATTTACGTGAAACATGTAAGGAGATGAAACTGTAGACCAGGAAGATTACCAGGAAAAGGTAGAGTAATATTTGGTCATATCCCAACAGGGAATAGCTATAGGCCAGTGCCAGTGCAAAGAGTGAGAAAATGACTATGTCCTTAATTTCTACTATTTTTACCACCATCCACCTGATTTGCCTTTAAACGAGATTATAATTCATTTTTATATTCTTAAGCCATTAATTATCATTAATCTATTACTTTTATCCTTACGGAATTAGGCCCAAAATCTATACTAATCATCAAATCCTAATCATCTCTTTAATCCATACTAATCAAACCCTAATTATCTTTAATCCATTACTGTATCTTTAATCCATTGTTTACATCGTTAATCATTTGCCTGTTTTGATTTTACTCTTTCCTGTCTGTAAACCTTGTAGGCAGCGTAGGTTATTCCCAGTATGAGTGGTCCTATGAAGAGGCCTGGAATACCCATGGTCACTGCCCCGTAGATGAATCCCAGTAAGAATACCAGCGGATGGACCTCTGAGTACTGGACTGAAATGCGGGGGCGGATGTAGAAGTCGGTGGTGGTTTCAATTATCCAGCCAAAGATAATGACCAGTACTCCCTGGGTTGTGTTTCCAGTTAGGATGCTGAAAAGCCCTATAGCCCCGTAGACAATCCATGGTCCAATTATAGGTATGAACATGGCTATTCCACTGATTATGGCCAGTAAGATCACGTAGGGGTAACCCAGGAAGTAGTAAACAACTCCTGAGAGGACACCCAGAATGGCTGCGGGGATAATGTTACCCACTATGATACTCTTCAGAACATCATCAGCACCATTGAGGACTTCCCGGTAGAAACCTTTATCCTTATCTGGTACCACGTCTTTTATGTATTGAACTATTTTATCCCCGTCTCTGGCAAAATAGAATATTGAAAAGATCAATATAAGGATTTGTGCAGCTAATGCAGGGATAGAACTAACCATATTGATTAATGAATTGGTTATGGTAGATAAAAGTTGCAAAATCCCCGATTTTATGGCATCAGTGATGTTCTGGGTGATAGATGGTGAAAGGCCCAGTTTTTCCACTGCACCATTGATGTGGCTTAGGTCCATGGTGGAGTTTACTGCTGTGGCCTGCTGAACAGACCCCAAGAGTAAACTGGAAATACCTAAAATCTGGGTGATGGTAAAATACAACAGTAGTGCAATGGGGATGGTCAGGAGGATCATACCCAGGAAAATAGATAATGTATCATATTTAACGTAAGGTTTGATCCTACAGGAAATGAAACGTACGTAATAGGCCAGAATAGCCCCGAATATCACCATAGTTACAATGGGAGATAAAACTACCAGGGATAAAATGGTTAAAATTAGTAAAAGTGGAAATATAGTTGATGAGGACATTTTTTTAATTTGTGAAATCATTAGCACACCTATAAGCATTGTGTATTTTTTTAAAATTTTCTGAGTACATATGATATTATTTTCTAAATGGTTTAAAGAAGACTGAATTTATCTAATCATATTTAAAATAAGTTTCCATGTATTTTTTTGCGACTTTCCGAGTTTTAGGACTTACACTATTTAATTCTTCTTTTACAAATTCATTAACCTGTTCTTTGTCATTTATTTGCTTATGAAATTTATAAAATAGTTCTATGATGTCTGATTTTAAGAGTGCTTTCTGTTTTAGAGCAAAATCACACTTTTTATCCACATCCAGAAGAATATCAGTTATATCTTCAGTTAATTCAGATTCACTTTCCAGAATTTTTGCCGTGTTTTGAACGCACTTACGGGCTGTCATGAATTTTTCATCATTTATGTGACTGTAATAATCATTGAATACATTTAAGAACTTGTTTTCTTTATCTACAGTGGTTAAATTGGCCAGGAGCACCAACCCAAAATCGCGGTGATATGAATTGGGGTGATCTAAAAGCACTGCAAAATCATCCCAGTAGTGATAAAACAGTTCTGGTCTCATTTGACTGGCCTGTGAAATCACACTGTAAGAATGGTGGTAAACCATTATTTTACGGTGATTCAACATCAATTGAACTATATCATCCCTAATTTTAGAGTCATTAAGAACCTTCTCAACAAATCCCTCTTTATTGAAGTTTTTATCTGATATTTTCAGGATTAAATCATCATCAAAAAGCAAATAATCACCTTTAACAATCATCTTTTACTAATTAGAAATCTTCTTAGAACTTGCCAAGATCAAATATAATTGTGATAGGTAATATTTTTGGAGTGATTAGATGGTACTGTTGGAATGATTAGGTGGTATTCTTGGATATCAAACCTGAAATTAGATTTTTTTCCAAACTAAAGGCCTAAGCTGCTTGTGGATAATACAACAATTTTAGTTCACCATTAGAATGTATTTTATTAAATTGGGATAGCATGTATAGTTTTGCTAATTTTAAATAATGTTCACAGTAAAGCACGATAAATACATGGTGAGGTATAAGTAAAATTTAAATACTAAACTGACTAATCAGTCTAATAGTTAAGTTAGGATGTCAGGAAATTGAAAGAAAAAGAACAGAAAATACTGGATACATCCCTTAAACTCTTTGTGGAGAAGGGGTTTCACGGTACTTCCACCGCTGAAATTGCAAAAACTGCAGGAGTAGCTACTGGTACGCTTTTCCATTATTTCAAGACCAAAGAAGAACTCATTGACCGGCTTTATATTTACACCAAAGAAAGCATACTGGAAGAGGTTCAGGGGGATTATGATGAGAACAACCCATTTAAAGATAATGTTAAATTATTATGGTTGAAATTTGTGTGTTTGGGAATTAAAGACCCTTATAAATTCAATTTTATAATGACATTCCACTGTTCTCCCTACATTACCGCCTTTACCAAGGGGAGAATTGAAGAAAAATTTGTGGAACTGCTTGAAATTTATAAAAAAGGATTTGAAGAGGGTAAAATCAAGGAAATCTACGATGAACTTCTGATGGATTATTTCTGGGGTAACATACTCAACACAATAATGCACTTTGAGAAAAACCCTGAAAAAATGAATAAGGAGAATGTAGATCTTTCCTTCGAACTATTCTGGGATGGAATATCCCGGTGAGTGTATATTTTTATGTGTAACTATTCGACTGACAGGTCAATCTATAACGAGGTATTAACCATGCAGTACAGGAAAAATAAGAAAAATGGTGATGAAATATCAGCACTGGGCTTTGGAGCCATGCGCCTACCTACCAAAAACGGGAGGATTGACAATGAAAAAGCAAAAGAACAGATATATTACGCAATAGATCATGGGGTGAACTTCATTGACACCGCCTACCCCTACCATGGCGGAGCCAGTGAATCATTTTTAGGGGAAATCCTCCAAAATGAGTACAGGGAAAAGGTTAAACTATGTACCAAAATGCCTTCTTGGTCAATAAAAAAATATGAGGACATGGAAAAGTTCCTGGAAACCCAGCTGGACAAACTGCAGACAGACTACATTGACTATTACCTGATTCACAGCCTGGGGAAAGGTAGCTTCGAAAGACTTAAAGACCTGGGTGTCTTGGAATTTTTAGAAAAAGCCAAACAAGATGGGAAGATCAATAACATCGGATTCTCATTCCACGATAATGGTGATGCCTTTAAGGATATTGTGGATGCTTACCCATGGGATGCCTGTTTGATCCAGTACAATTATCTGGATGAGAAAACCCAGGCTGGAACCGAAGGTGTGCAGTACGCACACTCCCAGGGGATCAGTGTGTTTATCATGGAACCATTGAAGGGAGGTATCCTGGCTGATGTGCCAGAAAAAGCCCAGAAAATATGGGATGCTGCACCGGTTCAACGGAACCCTGCAGATTGGGCTTTAAGATGGGTCTTAAATCATCCGGAAGTAACCTGTGTGGTCTCCGGGATGGGTGAATTGGACCAGGTTAAAGAGAATATCAAGGTGGCAGAAGAAACCATACCCGGCAGTCTCAGTGAAGATGAATTAAAACTTTACGATGAGGTTAAACAGGTTTACCATAATTTTATGAAGATCAACTGTACATCCTGCGGTTACTGTATGCCCTGCCCACGGGGAGTGGATATTCCTACATGTTTTGAGATCTACAACCACAAGTACATGTTCAAAACCAGAGGAACCTCATTCACTTACCTGACAAGATTGGGTGGTGTTTTCAGCGGGAACGAATCCCATGCAGGACTCTGTAATGGTTGTGGGAAGTGTGTAAGGGCCTGCCCCCAGAAACTGGAAATTCCAACCCTTTTAGATGATGTTTCCAAGGAACTGGGAGGAGTGGGATTCAGCTACCGGGTGAAAATTGGCAAGGCCGTTCTAGTGCCCCTGTTTGATGCATTCATATCACTTAGCTCCAGATTTTCCAGGAGATCAGGTAATTAGAAATAATTCAGTTAGAAAACAGTAATTTATTCCCATTTCTTTTTTCCATTTCTTCTTCTTTTATAATCCATAACTAGTTTTAATGTATATAATTGTACTACAAAGTATTAAATAGTACCATAACTTACCAATTAATAAGATATTAAAATCAAATCACCTGCTTATTCACGGTGTAGGATTATTAAAATAAGGAGAATTAAGAATGGGATTTAAATATGAATCAGTGGTTCCATGGGGGCGATCTTACCTCGAATATATTGACATGTTCGATTTAACCCCCTCTGACTTGAATAAATCAATCTTAAGTTGTGGGGATGGACCTGCCAGTTTTAATAGTTCTATGAACCAGAAAGGAAAAACCGTAGTTTCTATTGATCCAGTTTATAGGTTAAGCAGAACTGAAATTGAAAACAGGATAGATGAAACTAGTAAGATAGTCATGGCTCAAACTAAAAAGAACCAGGACAAATTTGTTTGGTCTGGAATTGGAAGTGTGGAGGAACTGTTTAAAATACGAATGGAATCCATGAAAGAATTTCTATCAGATTATGAAGGAGGCAAACATGCTAAACGGTACATACCAGCAGAATTACCTTTTTTACCATTTAAATCTGATGAATTCGATTTATCCCTGTCTTCTCATTTCCTATTTTTATATACCGAAAACCTTTCATTGGAATTTCATTTAAAATCCATTGATGAAATGTTAAGAGTGTCAAAAGAAGTTAGAATCTTCCCGTTATTAGATATGAATGCCATAACATCCCCCTATCTTAACCCGGTTATTGATCGGTTTTCTCGAAAGGGTTATGATGTGGAAACATTGAGGGTTAACTATGAATTCCAAAAAGGTGGGAATTTAATGCTGAAAATAATAAAGTAAGAATATGGGAAAATGTGGGAAAATAATGGAGAATAAGGAAAAATGAGGCGGATAATGAAAAATATGCAAGAATGATAACTACCACGATAATTTTTCAGAACATCCTAAAAAACCGTTTTAATGAAGAAAAAAATTTATTCAACCTTATTGTTTTAAATCCAGCCGTTTTTTGTAATTTAACTCTTTGAAGGTGATCTTATATTCTGTTCCATGGCTCCGGTCCAGGGTTATTTCACCATCAAGTTGATTTACCAAATTGTTAACCATTTTCAAGCCTAATGAGTTAGTTTTCTTAAAATCAATATCTGCAGGGAAACCTATCCCATCATCAGAAACTATCAATGCATATTCACCATTTTTAGTTTTCATTTCAACTGTAATTGAACCTTTCTTATTATTTGGAAATGCAAATTTAAGACTGTTGGCCACCAGTTCGTTAATTATGAGACCTAAAGGTATGGCTGTTTCCATGTTAAGTTCAACGTTTTCCAGGTTAAAAATAGGCCTGATTCTATCAATTTGTGATTCATAGGTGTAAAATATGTCTGAAACCAGTTTTTCAGTGTACTGTTTAAAGTTAATGTGGCTCAGATCACCGGACAGGTACAGTTTTTCATGGACCATGGCCATGGATTTAACCCTACTTTGACTGTCCTGAAGAACATCCCTTGTCTCATCTTCACTTACATACTCCTTTTGAAGGTTCAGTAAACTGGAGATGATCTGCATATTGTTGTTTACCCTGTGATGAATTTCCCTTAACAGTGCCTCCTTTTCCCCCAAAGATGTTTTAATTTCGTTTTCAGCACTTTTCTGCCTAGTAATATCCGTTGCAATCACTAAAACGTAGCTGATCTTTCCATTATCCATAATAGGGGTTATATGTATCAAACCCCAATGAATATCATTATTTTTATCTTTAAATCTAATTTCGAAGGGTTCTATAACATTCCCATCCAATAGAAGAGATAATTTTCCTAAAATAAAGGATATATCTTCTGGCTCCATTTTTCCCAATTCTGTAAAATTCTTACCAACTAACTCATTTTTAGATAAACCAAGCAGATTAGTTAATGCTTTATTTATTTCAACTATTACACCATCCACATTTATGAGCAAGTTATAATCAGGGTCTTTATCAAAAAGAGTTCTGTACTTTTCTTCACTTTCGGTTAATTCTCGGGTTCGTTGTTCTACTTTTTTTTCCAATTGAGAATGTGAGTCTTCCAGGGCTTCTTGAGTTTTCTTAAGTTCGGTGATGTCACTGTGCATGAAAAGATTGGATATTTGGTTTCCCTGCCCATCATATAAGGGGGACGCCTGGGCCAGTGTCCACAAAATGGAACCATCTTTCCTACGGAATTCCGGGGTAAAAGTAACCTTTTCACCTTTTAAGACTTTTTTTCTGACTTCAACAAAAATATTCCTCTTATTCTCATCCACGAATTCAAAAATATTATGGTTCAGTACCTCTTCTTTTTTATACCCAAACAAATCACACATCCGCTGGTTAACATACAGGATAGTTCCATCTATATCCCCAGTTAAAACACCTTCATGTGTTGTTTCTACTATGTTACGGTATTTTTCTTCACTTTCAGCCAGTTCAATCTGGGATTTTTCAATTCTTTCACTTATGAAAATGATAATTATACTTACTGAAAATAATATCATTACCCTATAAAGTTGTATAATTAATGGATCAATGGGGCTTATTAACTCAGAAAAAATAAGAACAAACGCCAGGAAGAAAGCCACCCATATTCCCTTCCTCTTCCACCATAATGCAGAAATAATAACTGGAATATAATAAAATTGAGAGAATACAATGTCTGTTCTTAGAATAAAGTGAAAATAATAGGTTAAAATGCAAGCCAGGGCTACTAAGATAACCATAATCAAAGGTTTAGATTTGGTATTTGGTTCATCCAAACTTAACTTCAATTAGAACCCCCCTTATCAATTATATATTTCCCAACCACCACATTAGTAAATTTTTATTTGGATCAGGGAGGGAGTATAACATGAGATTAACCTACTAGGAAATTAATTTAATAGAGATTAATCTAAACTATTAACCAATTGGAGAGACTCCACATGCGCGAAATAGTAACCATCCTGTTTGATGATTTTGAAACCCTGGATGTTTTCGGCCCGGTTGAAATCCTGGGAAGACTTGAGGAAGATTTTCACCTAAATTTTTATTCTCTTAATGGAGGAATCATTAAAAGCAGCCAGGATGTACCAGTTCACACTAAAAAATTATCCTCTATTCTAGAGAATTATATTTTAATGATTCCAGGTGGATTGGGCACCAGGAAATTGGTGGATGACGAAGTTTTCTTGGAACGTCTTAAAACTTTATCCATTGATGCAGAATACGTTTTAACCATCTGCACTGGCTCCATACTCCTGGCTAAAACAGGTTTTTTAGATGGTAAAAATGCCACCACCAATAAAAGAGTATTCAAATGGACCCAACAATTTCCAAAGGTGAACTGGGTTCATAAAGCTCGTTGGGTCAGAGATGGCAATATTTATACCAGTTCAGGGGTAAGCGCTGGAATGGATATGGCCCTGGGATTTGTTGCAGATTTATTGGGTTATGATGTGGCTAAAGAGCAGAGTATTCAGATTGAGTACAGCTGGCATGAAGATTCCAGTTGGGATCCTTTTTCTGGAGATTTTCCTAAAGATTTTTAAGGACCAAAATACTTATCATACCAAAAACAACCATTATTTATTCTATTACTCTTTTTAAGATATTTTTTGAATCTTATGATCTATTTGGGGCACTAAATTGGATTTATCGAAACTAAAAACATTGCCATCCTCCCCATAAATTCTATAATCATAATATATTTAAGGTTGCGAATAATATAAAAAAAATATATTCAAAAGGTGATTTTAATATGGAACGAAAAACTCTTTATTTTGGAATTTTTTTGTTATTTTTAATTATTGTAATAATTTCAGGTTTTTACAGCTATATAAATACACCAAAAACTTACAATAACGGAAATATTAGTTTTCAATACACAGCAAACTTCCAAAACACATCTCAAGTACCAGAATTGTTCAATAATCCAATCTGGTGGCAAAATTTGGATAATCTGAATAGTAATACAACCCAAGTTGCTATAATTGTAGATAAAAATCCAAAAAATGGTTCTGATATCAAAACATTAGGTACAATCTTTGAAAAATATTTTAGAGATACTGGAGATGATTTTGTATATTCATCAGAATTTACAAACCCTAACGGTGTAGATATATGGGAAATTGTTCATAAAGCCCACGATCTGAATCAAAGTTATTTATATTATGATGCGTATTTTTTCCAAGGAGATAATATATATTTTATACAAGTAATCGGATATGGAGAAACAGAACCAGCAGCTCAAAAAGTTGCAGATATGGTTTTTAATAGTACAAAAGTGTTAAAATAGACTAATACAAGACTAAAGAATGAATAGGCATTTTTGGTTGCTGGTAACTGGACAAATAATGGCACTACAATAAAAAAAAGATATTGACTAAAAATGAATATTAATTTTAAGTTAATATTCATTCTTTTTTTAAAAACTCGTCTTAATAATTTCTTTTAAGACGTCTTACGTATATGGTAGCCCAGGTATATGCCACTGCACATCCCAGTCCTCCTCCAACTACTATTCCCCACCAGACACCTGAGGATCCAAATCCCAGTGTGAAGGCAAATAGATATGCAAAGAAGGCAACAAATACCACTTCTCTCAATACTGTTAGTATTAAGGAGGTGAATCCTTTACCCATTGCCTGGAATATGGAGCTTGCAGTGATTCCCAGTGGAACGGTGATGAAGAACAGGAACATCACCTGTAGGAAGGCTGCTATGGATGGTGCCATGAAAGCACTTTGCGGGGAGTAGGTGAATATAGTAGCTATACTCCCAGCAAAGATATAGGTTAAGGTAGCGGTAACCAGGGCTATTCCCACCCCTAACTTGGCAGAATAGCTTAAAGCCGTGGAGAGGTTGTCATATTTGCGGGCCCCGTATGCTGCTCCACCAACAGTGATGGCGGCGGTTCCAATTCCAATTGGTGGTATCATGGCCATCATAACCACTCTCCATCCAGCAGTGTAGACTGCTACTGCTTCTGCTCCCCCTGTTATAACCAGCATGAAGTTTAAGATTATCCCCAGGATAGACATGACCAGTGATTCAACACTGGCTGGTAGTGCTACCATTAAAATGTTTTTAACCACATTCCAACTTGCTTTGAAATCTTTTCTTGAGAAAGAGACATAAGTATCTCTTTTTAACAGTAACCAGTAGATCAGGACCACACAGGAGATGGAACTGGAAAGTATGGTGGCCCAGGCTGCCCCGCTTACTCCCCATCCGAAGTAGTAAATAAATATAGGGTCCAATATTACATTCAGGACGGTAGTAGCTGCAATAGCATACATTGGTCTATTCACATCCCCCTCTGCCCGGAGAATGCCGGAAGCTACGTTGGAGAACATTAAGAAAATAAGACCCCCGAACACTATCTGACCGTATTGCATTGCCAGATCTACAGTAACACCTGCACCCATCAGCAGCAGGATTGGTTTTAAGAACAACAACAGGACAACTGTTACTCCAGCAGATACCGCTACGGTGAGTATTAATGAATGCATTGCCGCATTGTCGGCACCTTTTTTATTCTGGGCACCTATGCATCGGGCGATTAAGGACATTGCCCCCGCTCCCAGACCATTACCTAAACCTACCACTATCATAAAAAGAGGGTTGATGAAACCTAACGCTGCCAGGGCATTTGGTCCAAGGCCAGCCACCCATATGCTGTCTGCCAGGTTGTAAGCCATGATTAAAAACATGGAAATGATCATTGGCATGGCCAATACCCGGATTGCCCTTTTTGGTTCCCCCGTAACCATGGAGATGCGCTGATCCACATCTTTTGAACTTTGATTATCAGTAGTCATCTTTTTCTCCTTTTTAATACTCTAAAAACATTCGACTAAGAGGTTCTAAGATTTTAAAAACCCTAATTAACCCTTTAAACTATTTTAACTCCAATTAAAGATATAATTAAGATAAGAGGAGTTATTATCAATTATTTAACTGGAATAGGTAAAATTAGATTTAACATTATTAAGTTGTTGATACAGATATATATCTTTGTGGTCGGCCCAGATAAAAATAATTTATATGAGTTTTGATATGAGTTTTGCTTTGAAATGATTCTTCCAATTACTCAACTTAATATCCAAACCAGAATTTTAAAACCCCCACATTAAAGAAAAGTATGTTTTTATTGAGTGTACTTTTTTATATCTTAAAGAATAAGGTAACATCTGTATCAATAATTACCCATTTATCTTATAAAGGACGATAAAAATGCGATATGAACTGGATGACAAGCCTAAACTTTCAGATATGATTATTTTCGGCCTGCAATGGTTGGCAGTGACTATTCCTTTCATACTGATTATGGGAAAAGTTGTTGGTGTGATGGATGGGGATTACATCTCCTATATCCAGAAACTATTTCTGGTTCTGGGATTTTTGATTCTATTGCAGATTTTCAGGGGCCACAAACTCCCCCTGATTATGGGTCCTGCAGCGGTGATTCTGGTTGCAATTTTAACCAGCTCTCATCAGGGAATGGGAGCTATTAATTCTTCAGTGCTGATTGGAGGTTTAGTACTGGCCATTTTAGCGGCCAGTGGTCTTTTTAAATATTTGAAAAAACTGTTCACTCCAAGGGTTATTATTGTTATTCTCATGCTCATCTCTTTCACTCTTCTTCCCACCATAATCAGTCTGATAAGTGCCAATGGCCCAGTATCTGGCATCAATAACTTTCTGTTTTCTCTGGGGTTTGTGGTGGTGCTTTTAGCAGCCCATGCATTATTAAAAGGAATCTGGAAGTCAACTTTAACCTTATCTGCCCTCTTTATTGGCACCCTGGTTTATTACCTCATATTTGGTTTTACAGGTTCTACAGATATGAACCTGGCCCTGGTGGGTTTACCTCATTCTTTAACTGGGTCCCTGGCACTCCCTGATGTAGGAGTTCTTGCTGCATTTCTGGTTAGTTTTTTAGCTCTGGCAGTGAATGATCTGGCATCCATTGAATCTGTAGGAACCATATTAAATGCTGATGAAATGGAAAAAAGGGTTAAAAATGGTATAACCATCACTGGGTTAGGCAATGTATTTTCAGGCATTATGGGAGTAATGGGTTCTGTGAACTATTCCATCAGCCCAGGTTTGATAGCTGCCACAGGAGTAGCATCCCGTTACACCTTCATTCCCGCTGCCATTGGCCTGATAATACTTTCATTATCTCCCATGGCCATAGGTATTATGAGTAGTATTCCTTCCCCGGTAATTGGTGTTATTTTCATGTATATCCTCACCGCCCAGATTGGTGCTTCCCTACTCCTGGTGGTGGAAAAAGATGGAATTAAAACAGTTGACCATGGAATGATCATTGGGTTACCATTGATTCTCGGTACTTCCATTGCATTTTTACCCTCAGAAGTTGCATCACAGTTGCCTGCTATTTTAAGGCCAGTTCTGGGCAATGGTTTTGTGATGGGAACCCTTTTTGTACTTTTCCTGGAGCATTTACTTTATTCTAAAGATACAATATCTGGAAAAAATAATTACAAAAAAGGGTGAATGTTGAAAAAACCATTTATTTATGGTTAAAAAAATGGATTTATGGTTAAAAAAGTTAATTTTTTGTTTAGAGGTTTTTATTCAGAAATGTAGAGTAAGGCCGATGATCGGGCAAAAAACATAACTGAATAAGCAACAAGGAATGAGTATAATACGCTGAACACGTTAAAACTAACCGGATTAGCTGGAAAAATGAAATTGACCAGGTTTAACACTGTAAGTAGGGCAAAAAAGATAATTACCATTGTAACATACCAGATGATGAGTTTGCCCCATCCTATCTCACCAATTTCATTTATTATTTCATTGAACCGGAATGCTGTTCTTAAATCACCATCGTAGTTTGCCATGTGCACCAGAGCCATGAAAAATAGAGGTGGGGCTGCCACTATATACAGAATCCCAATAAAAGCAGTTGATCCTTCCGGAATCATAATTGGGAACTCACCTAAAACTGACATGAAATTTATAAACATTAATCCAATTTTAGACTCGAATAAACCAGTAAGTAAGTAGTTTAGATCCATACCCATCATTGAGAGGTAATTTACGAGATAGTCAAAAGAACCTTGTATAAAATATATTATCATTAAGATAGCAGGGAGACAATAAACAACACTAACCAGGTAAACCTTCAAACCATCGGTGAACATGATTTTCCAATTACCGAAAACAGGAGGCTTGGAAAGATCATCCAGGGAAGACTTTAAAATTTTAAAGAAATAACCATCAACGAAAAATCCAATCACCAGTCCAATTAAGAGTAAAATCCACACCACCATGAAATCTGTTACACCGAATGATTGGATAACCGAAGATATACTTGTGATTAGAGTGATAATTCCCAAGATCAGAAAATTTTTCAAATCTGAAAGGGGATATTTTAGAGAATTTCCTATTATTTCCTTTAGATCCATGTATTAGCCCCCCCCTTTTTCCAGTTAATAATTTTCCTATTTCATCCATTATTAATATGATTATTTATATAGATAATCACTTAATCGGCCAAAAAATAACCCATTAAACATCTTTAAAAAGGAGAAATTGAATTTGTACGACGTCATAGTAATCGGAGCAGGACCTGCTGGTTGTATAGCTGCTAAAAAATTAGGAGAATCTGGTTACAAAGTTTTATTAACCGAAAAAATGGACTTACCCCGGGAAAAGTCATGTTCAGGTATTCTCATACCCAAATCAATCCAGATGATTGAAAAAGAGTTTGGTAAAATACCAGAGAGTGTTTTCTCTCATCCTCGGATTAGTCATGGAATTATAATTAATGACGCCCATGGGAAGGAGTATCGGTTTGAAAGTGAAGGTTACAATATCTGGAGGAATTTATTTGACCACTGGATGAGCCTTAAAGCAGAAGGCGCCGGGTGCAACCTCCAAACACTGACTGCAGCCACTGGTTGTGAAGAAGAAAAGGACCATGTCAGGGTAACCTTGGCCAGAATGCCTGCCAGAAACCATACCGGGTTTTCAAAAAATCGGATCCCCAAAATTAGTTATGAGAAGGCCGGGATGGTGATAGCCTGTGATGGTGCATCCAGCAGGATAAGAAGGGATATTTTAAAATCACCCTCAAATCACATAATCACCTATCAAACATTTTGTAAAGGTAGTATTAACCTTGATTATGGGCTTTTCCATGCCTTTTTAGATCCGCAATTTTCACAGTACGATGCCTGGTTCAACGTGAAGGATGATTACCTGATTATGGGTGTGGGGGTTAAAGATGCTTCCCTCATGAAACACTATCATTCTAAATTTGTTTCATATCTAAAATCCCATTACCACGCACGGATAAGTCCATTTGAAAAGGAAGAAGTGGGTTTAATGCCATATATCACTCCAGAATTCCAGGTGAACCTGGGCAAGGGCAGGGTGCTTTTTGCAGGGGATGCTGCCCACCTTTTAAACCCAATGGGTGAGGGAATATCCAGTGCACTGGCCAGTGGTTATGCAGCGGCTGAAGCCATTAATACTGGATGTGATTTTGAAAACAGCATAAATCCAGTTAAAGTACTGGATCGCTATGAAAGTAATCTTAAAGAAGAGATAGAGTACATGAGGAGGCAGTGGATGTTTCTGGGTAGTATTTGTCCGGAGTTCACGTCTTTCCAGTATAGGGAATGATTGATTCTATGTAATCTCCTAAACAGTGCGAAATTTTTAGATGATTGGTGATGGCTTTCACTAAAAAAGTTTTAAATAATAAGCGTTTGTGAAAATTAATAACTATTTTTAAAGATAATAGTATTAAAGGAGGTGAACGTTTGAACAAAAGTTTAATAGCCATAATATTGATTGTGATCCTAATTTTAGTAGCCGCAGGAGCATGGTTCTTTTTGAAACCATCACCAGAGGTGAATATCACCTTAACTAATAACACCAGTAGCAGTGTTAATACCGCCAACCAACACAAGAATCAGACAAATACCACTAGAACTAATATAACTGCAGCAAAGGCAAAAGAACTGGCAGGTAAGTACGTTGGAACAGGAGCAACACTGGAAACACCCACACTAACCACTTATAAGAATGTTCAGGTGTGGAAAGTGCCAGTGGTGACCTATTCACCACAAAAAACTTATTTAGATCCAATATACATCAACGCCAAAACAGGAGCAAGGGTTACCTAAAATTACCCTTTAAAATTTTTTTGATTTTGAATTCTTTTTTATTAACACGTATTCTTATAAATCAGGGGCAGATAAATACCAGTTCTTTCTTATCAAATATTCTGTTCTTATTTCAAATCAAGAAAAACTCAGAATCCGTATTTACCAGGAAAAAAACTTAAAATCCACATTTACCAGAGCAAAAAACTTACAATCCTGATTTACCAGGGAATTTACCCAAGAATAAGTATGGATCTGTGCAAAAATAAAATAGTTATTTCACCTTTAAATGGAGTTTTGGGTGATTTCCGGTGAAATTAGGGTGTGATCTGGGTGTCAATTTGGAAAAATCATTTATCCAATGGTAGACTTAGTATAGCCAGCCAAGTACGGAGGTGAAATCCAAGAAAGCAGCATTTTTCTCTGCCATGTTGACCATAATATCTGTCGCGCCCATTTTAAACCACTCGAAATTTTAAAACCGCCTCTAAAAATAGGCCTGGCAGATACTAAAGTCAATATGGTACGAGATTATTTTTAGACATTTACCATAGAAGGGAAAGTTTTATTTTAAGATCATTACTTAATCTGTGCCAATTGATGTAAGCTTAATTTTTGATGTAAGCTTAATTTTTCATACTCATAAATTCACGATATGAAAGTTCTGCTTGACTTAAAGCCTGATTTTCTTCATTATTAATGTTTTTGAATGGATTGTATTCCATTATTATCGTACTGTTTTTGAAGGTGCGCTTCCAGGTACCAATGATCTGACCATTTAGGGCAATAGTTGGCCTGTAGCGATTTTTCAAACCATTTATGGTTTTTTTAAGATTCACAGAAGCACTCCGATCACGGTAGGCAAATAGGTACTCGTCATAGGTTGGTAAAAGATGAGCAACCGGCATATCTGGCATTTCAGGTTTTGATCCAGAATGCCAATATATCACATCACCAATTCTTTCCGGAGTGAACTCTGATGCAACTGATTCTACACCTGCCCGTGCATCTGCTGCCAGAAGCCCAGACCACCACATGAAATCTCCGATGGTAGCCGGACCACGGCTTTTAAAGTAACAACGGGTCAATACTGCCAGTGCTTCTTCACGTTTGACCCTGGTTTTAGGAACAGAATCCATGGACATGTAGATGGGATTATTATTTTCCACTCCACACTGACAGATAAACCCATCAAGAGACGCCCTCTGCAACATGTAAGCAGCTCTTTGTCCTTCTGTGGATATTCGTCTTTTCTGAAGGATAGCCAGTAATTCCTTCCGATTAAGTTCCCTGCCACCTTCAAGAGCCTCCTTTAACACATTATTGCTGTGTTTTAAGGTTTTTTCATCTAATTCAAGCTCCCAGTATCTGCGCATATTGCTGGTAATGATACGGGGTGCCAGGAGCTCCAGCATCCAGCGGATATCCTTTGCAGAGACAAAGTGAAGGGTCCCGCGCATAAGCCATGTTCTGAAGATGGTCTTGTCAGTGAATGCCTTCTCCACCTGGGCATCATGAACTCCTGGCAGTCGGAGGCCCACAGCCCACTTAGCACCAGGATAGTCCTGTCCCTGGATAGCTCCCATGTGAGAAATTAATTCAGCCGGCTCTTTGAAACTTTTATTGGTGAGCTGTTGATTATGAAGTCGTGCCATTGCAATGGTAGATGGATTCATATAACCTATTTTCCCCCTTAAATCATTATTCCAGATGTAGATCTATATTCAACATATTTAATACATTTATCTTTCATTTAGCCGGATTTAGTTCCTATTATTCACCCAATGATCCCTAAAATTAGTTTTATATTATAACCATAAATTTATGAACTGTCATATTACGTAATGTTTATATATATAATAGTTCTATAATATAACCATGGTGGGAGAATAAATTTACAAAAATAATTTCCACCCCAAAAAAAGAAACTGGTGATACAATGCATGGTGAAATGAAATATGGACATATGCACAGTGGAATGAAAGGCCACCATATGCACGATGAAATGCGAAAAGATTGGATAAAAAAGTCAGTTATGATGAAAGAAATAATGGAACATCTTTCTCCTGAAGACAAAAAGAAACTGGCAACCATGAAACTGGATATGAAAATATCCATGGCAGAAAAGAAACTGGAAATGCTAGAGGACAGAAAGAAAATTGTGGCTAAGAAATTAGACATGAAGAACGATATGGCCAAGCAAGAAATTGAAATGCTCAAAGCGCTGCGCGATATGCTTAAATCCGAAAAATAAATTAATAAGCTAATAAACAAATTTTATTAGCTTATAACCATTTTTTAATTGTAAAACTCTTCATTGTAAACTATTTAATGATTAAACTCTTTTGTGTTTAAACTCTTTTTATACTTCATAAATACAGATATATCAAAAATATTGATTTTTATCCTGATTAGTCTTTTTTATCTGGCTTAGTCTTATTTTAAAACTGATTAATCTTATCTAAAAGAATAATTGACTGCTTTTTTAATTAAACAATGTACTTTCAACAAACTGTTATGTTCCGAAATGTTTTTTTATATAATTGTTATATAGAATAACTAAATGGTGACAAAATGGAAGATGAAAGATTAGATAAAATGGTGGACAATCTGTACCTTTTTTTCCCACTTTTCCGGAAAAAAGTGTTTAAACATAAAAAAAGGTCACATGAAGGGAAAATGCCACATTCATATTACCATGTTTTGAAAATACTGGATAAACATGGTAACCTGCCCATGTCTAAAATAGGGAGAAACGTTCATATATCCAAATCAAATATGACTTCTTTAATTGATAAACTAGTTAAAAATGGATTAGCAGAACGCTTACCAGATCAAAACGATCGAAGAGTGATCAATATTTCAATAACTGATAAAGGAAAGGATGTTTTGAAAGATTGGCGAAAAAATTCCAATAATGAAATTAAAAAGAGCCTATCGGTCCTATCTGAGGAAGATCTGGAAAAATTTTACGTATCAGTTGAGAATATTAAAGACATTCTCTATAAACTGTGAAATGACTGAAAAAATGAATCCAATAACCTTAAAAAAATATTATAAACTTAAATAAAAAATAAGTTAAGTTACCAAAAATTAAAGTATTTAAATGTGAGATTTCAAATTATCCCATCCAGGAGATGCAAATGAAGGCCATAGAAACCCTAGATCTGACAAAAAGGTTCGGCACCCTTACAGCTGTAGATAAAGTGAATCTACAGGTTAACCAGGGCGAAATATTTGGGTTACTGGGGCCTAATGGTGCAGGAAAAAGCACATTCATTTCCATGTTATGCACCATTCTAAAACCCTCACAGGGCACAGCCAGGGTTGAAGGTTACGATATTAGCAGAGAAGCATCAGATGTGCGGCGTTCCATTGGTATAGTCTTCCAGGATCCCAGTATAGATGATAAACTCACTGGCATGGAAAACATGGAACTGCACGCGGATCTATATGATGTACCCCATGACGTGATGCATTCACGGATAGATGAAGTGCTGAAACTGGTAGAACTGGAAGATCGTGCCTCTCACTTTGTTAACACCTACTCTGGAGGTATGAGACGTCGGCTGGAAATAGCAAGGAGTCTGATACACTATCCTAAAGTATTATTCCTGGATGAACCCACCATCGGTCTGGATCCCCAAAGCAGGGACCATATCTGGAATTATATAAGGGATTTAAAGAAAAGGGAAAACATAACCATTATCCTCACCACCCATTACATGGAAGAGGCAGATAAACTATGTGACCGCATCGCTATCATTGACCGGAGTAAAATCATAGCCCTTGACACTCCTCAAAAACTTAAAAGCGAACTGGAAGGTGAAACTATCATCATTGAATCCAGTGATAATGATCTCCTATCCAGCAAGCTTACCCAAGTCAAACTTGCCGATACCATCCTAAAAACTGATACTGAACTGAATTTGTGTGTTGAAAATGCCCACACTGCACTGGCCCGTATAGTTGAGCTGGCTGTATCACTGGGAATACACATCGACAACATTACCATAAGAGAACCAGATTTAAACGATGTTTTCATGCATTTCACTGGTCGTGAAATCCGTGACAGTGGCAGTACCAAAGCACTCAGTGGTATGGGAGCTGCAATGAGGAGGAAGATAAAATAAGCGAACTTCGAGGGATTTCTGCCCTGTGGCGACGAGAACTTAAACGTTTCATCCGTGATCGCTCCAGATTAATCAGCTCCGTGATAACACCAGTATTGTGGTTGGTAATCTTTGGTGGAGGTTTAGGACTTTCCATCTCAGCAGCTACAGGCTTTAACTACACCCAGTTCCTCCTCCCAGGGATCATCGCACAGACACTACTTTTTACAGCGATATTTCTGGGCATCTCCGTGATCTGGGATCGGCAGTTTGGTTTTATGAAGGAGATACTGGTAGCACCTATTAGCAGGGTTTCCATCTTTGCCGGTAAAATGTTTGGAGTTGGTACCGCTGCTATTATTCAGGGATTCATCGTTATCATACTAGGATTTCTTATCGGCGTGCCCCTGAGCCTTTATGCAGTAAGCCTAGCAATCCCTTTGATGATCATAATTACAATAGGCTTAACCTGCATTGGTCTGGTCATTGCCAGTCTCATGACCAGCCTGGAAAGCTTTGGAACAATTGTAACCTTTGTTAACATGCCCATGTTCTTCCTAAGCGGTGCATTATTTCCAGTTACCAATTTACCCGCGTGGATAAGGTGGACTTTCTATATTAATCCCCTGACCTATGGTGTAGACGCTTTAAGAGGAGTTATGATAAGTGGATGGCATACATTACTACCACTGGAATATGATATCCTGATTATATGTGCCTTTGACCTGGTTATGGTGGTTATTGGAACCTACCTCTTCAGCAAGAGACAGTGAACTTTTCAATTCTTTTCTTGGACTAAATCCTTCTTTTTCTTATATATATTAATTAAGAGGTTTAAAACCCCTATTTTTTTAAATTCCTAAAAATATCTCTTTTTAATGCAAATACTATGAATAATCAAGCCATAATATGGAACATAATTTTTTAATATCCCCAGATTCAAATATATTAAGTGGTGATAAAAATGGTTAATATCAATGAGGAAGCTCCAGTGTTGGCTAAGGCTGAAATTGAAATTAACGCGCATCCAGATAAAGTGTGGGATATAATCACTGATATTGAGTCCTGGCCCCAATGGAACCCCGATATAAAAGAGGTTACACTCCACGGCGACCTAAAACCTGGAACCCATTTCCAGTGGAAAGCTGGTCCTGGAAAAATTTCATCGGTACTGCAGAATGTTGAACCACCCACCCTTATAGCCTGGACCGGGAAAACCATGGGTATCAATGCCATCCATGTCTGGAAGATTGAAACTATTGATGGTAAAACCCTTGCCAGAAGTGAAGAATCATGGGATGGTCTTTTGAGCCGTGCAATGCATGGAAGGTTGCAGAAAATGCTGGAAGAATCATTACAAGCCGGATTGAAATATCTTAAAGCTGAAGCAGAGGCCGTGAAAGATTAGAAAGATTGTTTTGATTAATACTCAAAAACCAAAAGCAGGACCGAAAATCATGAGGCAAAAACTGAATCTCATCACCCTTGGCGTAAGTGATCTGGAAAAATCCATAGAATTTTTTGAAAAAGGATTGAAATGGAAAAGATCTTCATCAAGCACCGATAATCTGGCCTTATTCCCATTAGGAGGAATGGTTCTGGCATTGTATCCCCGGAAACTTCTGGCAGAAGATGCAATGGTAGAAGATAATCCAACAGGTTTTTCAGGAATTACTATTTCTTACAATGCCAAATCAGAACGTGAAGTGGATGAGGTAATGGGAGAAGTTGAAAATTTAGGGGTAAAAATAGTAAAGCCTCCTCAAAAAGTATTCTGGGGTGGTTATTCCGGATATTTTAAGGACCCAGATGGTCATCTTTTTGAAGTGGCCTTTAATCCATTATGGGAATTTGATGAGAACGATAATTTAGATATACTCTAATAAACTGGAATAAAACTTCCAAAAAGGTGAATGACCCAAATAATCATTTATTTTAAGTACTAAACTTAATTATATCCTCCCCTAAACATAAATAATTTTTTTAGAAGTCATAATGTCATTTTCTATCCATATTACGCTGCATTGCTGACCCCACTTTATTTTAAGTTTCCCAAATGATTTTCTCCAAGTTTTTGATATTAACTTTAAACAAGATAATACAATAATATGAACTTTATACATGCACAATTTTGCCAAGAGCCAGTATTATTGATAAAATAGGAAAATTAAAGATCAAAAGGCGAATCCAAAGATTTATAGAACTTCTAAACATAACAATAACCTATCTTCAATAATAATATTACATATCACAATCAGGGTAGATCACAATTAAATTTTCGAATCCTGTGAATACTCAATGGAAAATCTAAAGAGGGAAACTGGAGATGAGTACTGTAGAAGTAGAGGTTCTGCGGAAAGAAGCTAGGGAAAAGGAAAAAAGAGAAATAGAAGAACTCAGACAAAAATACAAACAACGTCAAAACCAGAAAAACCCAAAAATAACCACTGACCCAGAAAAACAAGCCCTCATACAACAAGCCCAACAAAAAGAACAACAAGAAAAAGAACAAATCAGACAAAAACTCAAACAAAGACAAAAACTCAAAAACAAAACACCCACCAACCCAGAAAAACAAGCCCTCATACAACAAGCCCAACAAAAAGAACAACAAGAAAAAGAACAAATCAGACAAAAATACAAGCAAAGACAAAAACTCAAAAACAAAACACCAACCAACACCACCAACCCAGAAAAACAATTTCATAAACAACACAAAAAACAAGAAAACAAAACCCACACAACTCCAAGAATCCTGGAAAAGGAAGATCTCTATAAAAAGGCTTTAAATATAGAAGTAATCGAAAATGATGATATTTGGGAACGTTTTCTGATAAAAAAGTCTAAAAAGAATGCTGAAAGGTTTAATCAGTTAGAGAAAAGTTATGAAAATGCATTTGAGAGTGATGGAATTGAAAGTGAAAAACTCGAAAGTGAAGGGGTAAATAGTGAAAGACTCGAAAGTGAAGGGCTAGAAAATAAAGGATTAGAAAGTGAAAATTTAAATGTCAACAAACTTGATGGGGAAACTGAGGAATTAGAAACAGTTGATAGATCTGCATTACTGGCCAAATACAATATAAAAGATGTTCAAGAGGATGATGTTACCAATCTCCTAGAAAATTTTGATAATTCGATCACTGATGAAAATGTAGAAGAAATAGAAGAGAGATTGATGGAAACAATTAAACAATCTACTCTGTCTCATCCTAAAATTGAATGGGTTAATGTACTGGTATTTTTAGATGAAAACCAAATGAGTGGTAACATTAAAATATTAGCTGAATATGATGATAGAAACTTATTAAAACGCATAATATCTGATAACAATAAAAAGTTAGAAGTGGAATTAATACAAATCGCATTATATGAAGTCTGGGATGTTTTCACCACATTAGGCGTTAACACCAATGATCTCGAATCAAAAATAGAGGTTGAGGTTGAACTGGACCGGGCGTAGACTATTCCCGGAGTAGAATTAACCATAAACCCATACAAACAACAAATAAAATAATGCTATTTCTTCTATTTAACTGTAGTCTCCTTCTTTAAATATAATTTTAAATTCTGTGCCATGTACCCCGTTGAACTCAAGAGTACCATCTATTTGATCAGTTAAACTGTTTATAATTTGTAAACCAAGAGATTCTGTGTTCTTATAGTCCAGATCTTTTGGGAATCCTACACCATTATCACGGACAGTGAGTATGAACTCATCATCCTTCAAATGGAAGTTAATATTGATTTTTCCTTTCATACCGTCGGGAAAAGCGTGTTTCATTGAGTTGGAGATAAGTTCGTTAACAATGAGCCCTAGAGGTATGGCAGTGTTAATATCAAGGCGAACCTCTTCAATATCCATAACCATCTGGATACTGCTTGGATCTGAAATATAAGTGTGGAAAAGATCATTGGCTAATGTTCGGATATAATCTCCAAAATCTATCTTTTTAAGGTCTGCTGATCTGTATAATCGCTCATGGATAAGTGCCATGGACTTGGCACGATTTTGACTTTCCTGGAAAATGTCTTTGTATTTTTTATCTTCAATATATCTGGATTGCAGGTTTAAAAGGCTGGATATAATCATTAAATTATTTTTAACCCGGTGGTGTATCTCCTTTAGAAGTAATTCTTTTTCTTCTAATGATTTTTCAATTTGATTTACCAGTTCCTTTTGTTTGGCAATATCATAACACGAACCTATGTACCCTGCAAAATTCTCATCAAGGTCATAAAAAGGCATTGCCATATCTAAAATCCACTTATATTCCCCAGTATTGTGAAGTAATCGATATTCCATTTCAAAGGGTTCTCTGGCCTCAAAGGCTGTGCTGTAAACTTCAAAACAATGGTCAAAATCATCAGGATGTACTCCTTCTGCCCAACCATCACCTAATTCCTGCTCCATGGTTCTTCCGGTAAATTGGAGCCATCTTTTTATTGAAGTAATTACACTTTGCATCCACACCAGCACGCCATATAAGTGCAGGAAACTCTTCAAACAGAGTTAAATAAAAATCCCGAGATCTTTCAAGGTCTTTTTCCAATTTTTTCTCATCACTAATATCCTGAATCGTTACTAAATATCCGGATTCTTCTAAAGCAGTGATTATCCAAGTAGTATAAATTCTACCATATTTATCAGGATTATAGTAATCATTTTCCCCATCAGAATCAAAATCAATAATGGACTGGAATTTAACCCGGCCTTCAGCTTCTAATTTTTGTTTATCTTCCTCAGTAAAATAGGGTTGTTAAACATGTTCATGTACTCGGTTCTATCTAATTTTGACAACCCGAACATGTCTAAAGAGGCAGGGTTAACATCTAAAAGATTTCCATTATCATCATAGATTATAGTGGCAATAGGAGACTGAATGAAAATATTTATAAATATTTCATCACCCAATTGACCTTTAATAATAGTTTGGGACTCCTTCCTGCTATTTTTAATTTTGATCATCCCTAAAAAATCGATAAAACAATATCTATACTGTTTATGAACTTTAAAATTAATAAATTTTATTGTTTTTAGAACTTTTACTAGTTAATATAGTTCCTATGCCAAGAATTATAATATTAAAATAAATAATAATCAATTATACTATAATAACAAAAATTAACCTTTGTGGTGTTCATGTTTGAAGAACTGAAGAATATAAATGAAAAACCAGGGCCCTTCGAGTTTTATACAGCCCGGGATCTCTGGACTGATGAGTACACTTCTCAGAAAATGCTGGAATACCATCTGGATGAATCAATTGATGCATCTTCCAGAAATATCAAATTTATCGAAGAATCAGTTTCCTGGATTGTGAGTTTGCATAATTTAGACTCTGATTCTGATTTAATTGATTTTGGTTGTGGTCCTGGCCTTTATACCAACAGATTTGCCGAGAAAGGTATAAATGTTACTGGAGTTGATTTTTCAAAAAGATCCATTGAATATGCCCAGAAAATAGCTGCAGAACTCGGTTTAGATGTGGATTATATTCACCAGAACTACCTGGATTTTACCACTCAAGGTAAGTTTGATGTTATTACCATGATCATGTGTGACTACTGTGCCCTAAGTCCCAATCAAAGGAGGATTATGTTGGGCAAATTCAGGAGATTGCTTAAAGCTCACGGTAAAATCATTCTTGATGTGCATTCTTTGAATTATTTCAATAAAAAAGAGGAATTTAGCGCCTATGAACTGAACCAGCTTGACCACTTCTGGTCTGCTGAAGATTACTATTGCTTTGTTAACTGTTTCAAATATAACCCGGAAAAGGTTACTCTTGATAAGTACACAATAATAGAAGCCAGTGGGCGAAAAAGGGTTGTTTATAACTGGTTACAGTGCTTCTGTGTAACTTCTTTGAAGGATGAATTTGAAAGAAACGGTCTTAGGATAGATAATGTGTACGGTGATGTTGCTGGCCGCGATTATGATCCCCAGTCACCTGAATTTGCAGTTGTGGTGCGTAAAAAATAATTTAATCGGGAACCTAATCGGGAAGTTAATCAGGAACTTACCGGGTAAAACCTACTGGTAATCATGAAGTTAATCGTGAACTTAATTATTAAGATGGATGATATATTATTGCTTTAAATCCCATGATCGTGCTCTAACTTAATAATAACACTCAAATCATACAGAATAAAAGAGTATGTTCCATGTGTTTTTGATCTATCCCCAATGTTTCCACAATTCATAGCACATCTAAACTTCATATATGGCATGAATAATTATGATACTTCTTTATAAAATTGATAATATTAAAACAAGCTCATGCAAGTTTATAAATTAAATCTTCCCTTAAAATAAGGGTTCATTTCTATAAATTTCCTTATTCCCGGCATGTTTTTTATTTCATCCAATCTTTTGGGATTAATGGATATATCAGGATCATGTCCCGTTGTTTTGAGAACAATATAACCCTCAACAATTAAAACATTGATAGTATCCTTAACTCTGTTTATTTCATGTTTAGGAAATCCTTTGCATGCATTCACAATAGGGGTGTGTTTTTTGCCCACATATCCATGACTCAATAAATTGAACAGAACCTTTTCCTTAAGTTTTGGTTTCATAATATTAATTAATCAAATAGTAATAAATATGTGACGTTAGTTTTTTATACAAGTTTGTAGTAAAAAAATACATTAGGTGATAGTATGTTGACTGATATCTTTGGTTCAAGCCCCAGGGTTAAAGTGATCGATCTTTTCATATCGCATCCCTGGACAGAATACACTAAAACTGACATTGCAAATTACTCCCAAATTGCTCGCAGCACATTATATGATTTTCTAGAAGAATTAGAAAATTATGGTCTTATTAAAAAAACAAAAAAGGTAGGAAATGCACAACTTTACATGGTAAACATGGACTCGGAAGTAAGCAAACTTATCAGTGCTTTCCAGTTGAGTTTAGCTGAGATAGAAATTAAAAAGCAGACAGAAGATACTGAAGACAATATTACCTCGGATAAATTGAAAAATATTGAAGTTCCTACTTCCAAATAGCTTTTTACTCAAACATGGCGATCCGGATAATTTTTGGATAAATCTAGTTACTATAAACTCAGATCGATTGATTTTTTAAGTTTCGTACTTTTTTCTTGGATTACTTACCCGTAGCTGTTAAATTTAAACCGGTAATGTAATTTCCCAGGGATAGAGTAATATTAGCTTCAATAATCGCTGCAATAAAGATCAAAAGTATGGCAATTGCAAGCAATATTAGAGAGTCCTTAAATTTCCAGTAATGATCATTTATGGGTGTTTTTCTCATTATACTTTTTATCACTCCTATGACCATGGTTGTAAGCCGGAATCCTGCAGCACCGGCTATAATAAATCCGGGAAGTTCCAGTATACCATGAGGTAAAGTGTAAACAATAAAATGTACCGGAGTGAAAACTCCAGAACTGGTTACAATAGGACCATGTATTAAATATCCCAAGAATGCTCCATAAAGGAACCCATTAACAGATAAGACCCCTACTGGAATTATTCCAATCAGTCCACCAAAGTAGGCAACAAGTGCAGCTTGAAGATTGTGAAAGAATATTGAAAGTGTATTTATCTGGATATGACTTTCATGAAGTAACGTGAAATAAGTGTTCAGGAGATGTCCAATATAATTTGATGAAAAGTAACCAGTTAAAATACCTAAAAATAAGAATCCCAAAAAAAGGACTGCTGAAAGAGTTAATATCGTCTTGTTCCGATTATAAAGACCTATAAAAACGCCCGAGAACTTATTCCAAAAATTGTTATCTGTAATCTGTTTAGACATAATATAATTCTCCCCATTCATCTAAAGGATAAGCTTAATTCATAATTATTCAATCACATATAATAATTATAGTTTGTGATTATTATTCAAAAGCATGAAAAAAGCTTTAAATTAAATTTTTTAGTTACAAAAATAGTTATTTTTAAATAATCTCTTTTATGCTCTGATTTCAGAAACATTTGATGAATTTAAGGTTACATGCACTTCCCATATTATCATTGCCCGTTATATGTCTACAGAAATTCTTATTTCCAGTTAAATGTCATGTCAAAAAAAATACTATTTACGTCTTATCATTGAAATTAAACCCTTGAATTTGCAGTTGTGGTGAGCAAAAAATAATTTAAAGGAACCTAGTCGGAACCTAATCCAGTTTATAACAAAACATAATGAAGATTTCTACCCTTGCCTTTTGGCCCTATAACTCCAAGATCCCTCAATTTAGATAGTTCATACTATGGAATTTAAAAATCTATAAAAATAGTTATAATACACCGGGAGAGGGATTTGAACCCCGAAAACCATGCTCCACGGAATAACTCGTGAAAGTGAAAAAGTTTCAATAAAAAAAGAGTTCATCTCCTCTTCCTGTAAAATAAGATGGAAAAATACCAGTACGTTTTCGAAAGGGTTCATTTAATTCACCGGACTTAACTAACTGGATAACATAAATTTCATAAGAAACATAAAAATAATTTATGATCTTTATGTTTTTTATCTTAGGACATCATTTTATCTTAAAAAACCAGTAATAAGGAAAGATCAAAGGAGATTGTTATATTTGATGAATTCATACCTTATGATAAATCCACACTTGGAATATGCGGCATATAACCTGAAAAAACTCTGCGGCAGTTACTGTGATAAAAACCGTTTTTATAAACTCCTGTATTTGTTGGACTGTGAGTTGACTGAGATTGGTTATGGGCTGGATATTCCCTGCTACTGGTACCATGATGGTGTGATGATAAAAGATGCAGAAAATCTTTTTTATCTGAGAAAAAGGGATCTATTTGACATACTTCCCCAAGATGAAAAAAACGACATGAATAAATCCATTGAACAGTTCTTAAAAGACAACAAATCCAAAACAATCAAGCAACTCCAAAGTGAGCTCTTTAAAGAAGCCCCATTTCATTTCCAAAATGAATTTCACAAGTTTTTGATAGTAGTGAGAGGTTGGAAAGGAAAAAGAACCCTGGATAATTATTTTAACTGCAGTAACACAGATAATTTAAACCTCCTGGAAAAGCTAGAAAAGACATTCCCTCAGAAAGAATTTGAAGATCTCTATCCTTTATTTTTAAAATGGAAAAACTATGTTGAATACATGGTGAAACATGATGAATCTCAGGTTGAAACTGTATTACTGGTGGAGGAATTCTCATTTCTCTTCAACAAAAAGCTAAAAGTTGTGGCTAATGAAAATATATATCCTGAAACTGTCACTTCCTGGAAAGCAGAGTATGAAAAAGCCCGTATTAATTTTGAAAAATTTTTATTGGAGTTTTCGCGAGACTAATTAATGGAATTGTAAGATCTAAAGACGTATGATATCATTAAACTTTTATATTACTTTAACTAGATTTTTATAATACCCAAATGATACTAATTAACGTTTCAGTTTGGATAGGAGCATAAATTATGGTTCAATTAACACTAAATAAAGATAAAAAAGTTACTGAAACAGCGTTTAAGGATAAAAAAGCCTCTGACAATCTCGAATCACAGATTAATCAAAGGATTAAACAAGATAGACTTTCCAAGTTCAAAGATATTGAAGAACTGAAAGAAGATGCTGATTTTGTAAGAGAAATTGAAGAAGCCCTTGAATTACATGATCAAGGAAAATATAAACGAATTAACGCCGATGCATTCCTTAAAGAGATTAAAAAATGGTAAAAAAGGAATTTATCGACCTGAATGATGTCTTTCCCGAAGTTGAATTCAATGATAAATTCGTGGCTGATTATTCCCGTCGGGTGAAAAGTAAAGACTGGAAAGGGAAAATCCGGGTTCAACTTAAAAAGATCATCTGCGATCCTTTAACTGGAAAACCCATGAGAAGGGTTCGTAAAGGTACCCGAGAAGTATATTTAGATTCTTATCGATTAGCATATCTCTATTCTAAAGATGATGATATTTTGAAGTTTTTAAGGATTTACCACAAGGATAATCAATGATTTTTAAAATTCCAATCGATATATTATGAACCTTTAGCTATAATGAACATCCCCTCTCTTTCCTTCTTGTTTTATAATTTACTTCACGTGGACAAGGCTATGATCTATTAAGTTTTTCTTAAACCAATTATATAGCATTCATTAAAAAGCTAACAAGGTCAAATGATCTAGTCTCATTCATAATCAGTTTAACCCTCCCTTTCCCATTATTATCCCTAATTCCTATGCTTTTTGCACCTTTTGCATTTAAGATGACAGATCCAGAAGTTGAGGCTGAATTAGTTGAGATTTTTTTAACATCTATAAGGTTTGATTCATAATTGGTGGATGGCTGTCCAGTTTGAGTCTGTACATTATATGTTGCAAACTGGAAATCACAGGATATTCCGTTTATAGGATATATATTAGTATATTCGATAACTACATGATCTACCTTTGTAATCATGATATATTTATCAACCACAGGATTATCAGGTGTTGATTCAATGTTTAAATCATACATCAAATTCCCGGGATTTGGATTTTTATCTGTACATCCAGAAAAGGCTATAATTACTAAAATTAGCATACATAATGCAATATTATTTTTCATTTCATCCCTACACTTTCATTAATCATAAGCAAAAATATTCATTTTGGGATAATTTCATTTCCACTAATAGTCTTAGGTGCATTAGGACCTAACTCTGAAATAAATTGTGAAGATCTAGTCATCATATTACCCCAACGACGTGTTATATGTACTTTTGGCATCATTTTTCTAGCAATTTTAACTGGTAAGAATCTAAAACTTGAAATAACTAAAATATTTGTCGTTCTTGTTATCCCCACATAAAATAAACGCCTTTGTTCTTCTAAAAGTCTTCTACGATCATCATGACTTAACTTAGGGTCAGGAGATGGAATAACTCCATTTACACAACTACATATAATGACTAAATCAGCTGTTAATCCTTTAGATTTATGTAAACTCATAACACGCACATAATCAGCATCAGTTGGAAGTTCGTATTGAATTATATTGTTTTTTAGTTCTTTAAGAATATCAGAAGGTTTTGAATTTGAATCCATATTATCTAAAATAGATCTAAAAGGTGTTGCCCATATTTTATCGTTTGGGAACAATTCATCAACTAGTTGGGGGAATTCAAGCGATTTTAAATAATCTAATTCAGCATTTAACAATTTATAAGGGCCTATTAATGGTTTAATTCCAGAAATATCTAAATTTTCGCCAATAACCTGACTTAAAACATCATTTGGACTTTCATTATTTAAAGTACAGTACTCACACAATTTATTATAAGAGGGTGCTCTAAGATTTGAATTGGCAAACCCTAATCCACACCTTATTGCAACTTTATCATATGGATCTGCTAATAAAGTTAAAAGAGTAAAAGATTTTTGATGTTCAGATTTTTCAGATTTTTTAGGACTACCTTCAAGTTCCTGTTCTTGAAAAAAACTCTGAGCATTAATTCCTAACTCATCATTTAATCTATCCCTTATTTCATAACCAACAAGTCTACGAGGAGATAAAACCAGTATTTCGCTTATATCAACAATACCCTCATCAATAACATTTTTTATATATTGAACAATTCCATCGATTTCATCATTTATTGATTTCCACTGAACTATTAATGTTTTACCTTCAGAGTTTTCAGAAATCGATTCAAGTTGTTTAGGGAAATATCTAATATCATTATTTTTGATCAACTCATTTGCAATATCAACTACATTTTCAGGACATCTTCGACATTTATTTAATGATTTGTGCTCATCAGAAATCTTGATAGAATAATCATGAATCCCTTCAGGATGTGCATGACGAAAAGAATAGATTGACTGATCATCATCGCCAATAATCATCACAGAAGCGTTATTTGCTAAAAGCTCAATAAGTTTTTGTTCGGCTTTATTGAGATCTTGATACTCATCAACAAAGACATATTCAAACTTTTTTATCTCATCAGAAAGTGGGTTATCTCTTAGATAGTTGTAAGCTTCGGGAATAATTTCCTCAATAATCATTGCATCATGAAATAAAAGCCATTTTAATATTTCGTTTCGGAAAATCCGATCTTCTTCTGTAAAAGGCCATCCTGGTTCATCAGACTGTAATTTTGCCCATGCAGCCTCAAATTCTAATAATTTATCTTCTAAATAACTAATATTACCTAAGCCCAAATATTTAAGATCTTCAAGCAAGAATCGTTTTTCAAAATCCATCAAAGTCCTTGTGTTACGTCCAGTGATTTCTAAAACACCTTCCTTATTTAATAATGAAAAACAATAAGAGTGAAGTGTTTTTGCCGTAACATTTTTTATTCCATCTAACCCTATTTCAGCAAGTTCTTTCTTTATGTCTGCTGCAGCAGTCCTAGAAAAAGTGACAACTAACATCCTTGAAGGATCTTTACCCTTTTCAAGCAATCTTTGAATCCTGCGTTTAAGAGCAAAAGTTTTACCTGTTCCAGGTCCAGCAATAACACATAATTCATCTTCATCAGATGTAATGATATCTAATACTTCTTCCCCTTTAACTCCATCTTTCCATGACATGAGTATCCCCCAACAAAATTAATTGCATACCCTAATATTAAAAACTGATGTTATTATTATACCATATTATTCAAATCTACTCGAAACATAATCAATATTTTAAAAATAAAAATTGTAATAAGAGATTAAAATAAACTAAAAATAGATTATTGTACACCGAGACATGAATTTGAACCCTGAATGAGCCATACCCCACAGAATCTCAAGTCCCACAATTTATCTGGCTAGACTATCCTATACCACTTTTTTAGTTAAACTTCCAAAATTATCTTCCCCGAACGTTTAGCATCATCCAATCCAGGATCAGCTTCTAATGCTCGATCGAAAAACTCATTGGCTTTTTGAGTTGCTTCTCTAGTTTTTTTAAATTCACTGAGAACAACCCCTTTGTTATGCAATGCAGCAGAATCATTAGGATCTACTTTTAATGCCTTATCAAAACATTCCATTGCCCATTTATGCTTTTTCAGATGGGCTAATTCCACTCCTTTATTATTTAATGATGAAATATCATAGGGATCCATTTCGAGGATGTTATCATACTGTTTCACTGCTTTTCCAATCTTATCCCACCCTTTAAATACCCATAAAACCAGGGCAATAACGACAACTGTTGAAAGTACAGTGATCTCATAATATTGCATCATATCAACACCGGGATTAAATGGTTTATATGATATTAATCCAAGTGTTAAAGCTAAAACAACAGCCAAAATTATTAAAACGATTCTTTTGTTAAAATATGCTATTTCATCACATAAAGTCACCACAAAGAAGGGTGGCATAGTTAATATAAAAAATAAGGAAAAAGGTTTTGATTGCTTAAAAAATGAAAAAAAATTATCTACAAACATAAAAAGGAAGAAAAAAGATTGTATTGCAAATGATGTTCTAATTCTAGATTTCATAAATTACTCCAGATCCGAGGGATTGATAATATCTTAACATACTAATTTATGATATTATCCCATGTAATATAAAACCTTGAGAAATAGTTTCAAATCATGAAATGAAAAATAGTTTCAAAAGCTTAAAGTATAGTAAGATGCGCCGGGACAGGGATTTGAACCCTGGAGGAGCCATGCTCCACGGGATCTCAAGTCCCGCGCCTTACCTGGCTAGGCTATCCCGGCTAATGAGATAATTAGATTTATTTTGTTTTCAACCTATTAAAAGGTTTGGGATTGATGTATCCCGGTAAAAAAGGATTAATAAATATATAAAATATGGGTAATTTTTTTAAGCTGTTGTTTTCAGCTGTGAATATTCGTATCTTTTACCTGGTTTTAAGTTATTATTTAACTTAACTGCGGAGTTCGATTTCAATGCTCACGTTGTCAGGTACGTTGACTTTCATTACCTGTCTCATGGCTCTTTCATCGGCTTCGATTCCTACCAGTCGTTTGTGGATCCGGAGTTCCCATTTTTCCCAGGTTGCTTTTCCTTCTCCATCCGGTGATTTCCGGGTGGGCACAACTAACTTCTTGGTGGGTAATGGTATTGGTCCGGAGAGATCTACACCAGTCCTTTCGGCGATTCTTTTGAGCTGGTCACATACGTAGGCCAGTTTTTCTGGGTCGGTGCCGGTGAGTTTAATTCTAGCTTTATTCATTAGTCTATTCCTCCATTAAAAACAAAGAGAAGGTAACATAAACTGGGAAGATCCCAGTCTACCTTCAATTAAATTTATCCCAAATCTATTTTGCTGGTACCAGGTCAATACACATACCTGCGGCAACAGTCTGACCCATATCACGTATAGCGAACCGGCCCATGTGTGGTATGTCTTTGATCTTTTCGATAACCATTGGTTTGGTAGGTTTGACTACTACAAAAGCTGCATCCCCTGTTTTCAGGAAGTCTGGGTTTTCTTCTTTAACCTGACCAGTTGCTGGGTCCAGTTTTTTCTGGAGTTCCAGGAAGGTACAGGCTACCTGTGCAGTGTGACAGTGGAATACAGGAGTGTAACCCACGGTGATAACACCAGGGTGCTGCAGGACCACAATCTGTGCAGTGAATTCTTTAGCAACGGTTGGTGCGTTTGAAGTGTGTCCAGCCACGTCTCCACGGCGGATATCATTTTTACCTACACCACGTACGTTGAATCCTACGTTGTCACCAGGTTCTGCTTTATCCAGCATTTCGTGGTGCATTTCGATGGATTTTACTTCTCCGCTTACACCCGGTGGTTCGAAGATAACGTTGTCCGCTTTCTTCATGATACCGGTTTCCACTCGGCCCACAGGTACGGTTCCCACACCAGTGATGGAGTATACATCCTGGACTGGTACTCGTAGTGGTAGGCTGGTTGGTTTTTCTGGTGCAGTGAATTCATCAAGTGCTTCCACTAAGCTAGGTCCTTTGTACCATGGAGTGTTATCGGATTTTTTGGTTATGTTGTCTCCTTCAAATGCAGATAATGGTATGAAGTTGATGTCTTTGGGCTTGTAGGCCACAGTTTTGATGAGGTCTGAAACTTCTTCTTTGAGTGCGTTGAATTTTTCTTCACTGTAGTTAACCAGGTCCATCTTGTTTATACCAATGATGAGCTGGTTGATACCCAGGGTACGTGCAAGAAATGCGTGTTCCTTGGTCTGGGGCATTACTCCATCATCAATAGCTACTACCAGTACTGCGGCGTCTGCCTGTGATGCACCGGTGATCATGTTTTTAACGAAATCACGGTGACCGGGACAGTCCACAATGGTGAACTCGTACTTGGGAGTTTCAAACTTGGCGTGGGCCAGGTCGATGGTTACTCCTCTTTCTCTTTCTTCGGACAGTTTGTCCATAACGAATCTGAACTTGTTTTCTCCGTCAGATAGCTGTTGTTCAGCGATAGCTCCGGACTGTAACAGTAAGTGACCCACCATAGTGGATTTACCGTGGTCTACGTGTCCGATAAACGCCAAATTCATGTGTTCTTTTCCTTTAGCCATAAAATATTCCTCCAATAAAATTCTCTTTCTATAATATTTAGAGAGCTTACTAAGCGTACTGGTTGGATTTATTCATTCCCCTATTTAAATTAACCAGTATAACATTTATGATCTGGATGGACCATGTAGGATGGTTATGTGTTATCCAGATATATGGTATTCCCGGGGGGAATACTACCCAAAAAATTAAGGGGTATCAAATAAGTTGGTGGGATAAGTTAAGTACTTTATCCCAGGTAATGGTCAGGACCATAAGGCTGTTCACTGAGGCCTTTACGCTGCCTGATTTCCCGTATTATAGTATTTTGAAGTTCACGTGGGAGTCTTTCGAATCCTGCACTCTCTGTGGACCAGAGACAGCGACCTTCTGTAGCGGATCGGATGTCTCCTGCGAATCCGAACATCTCGGCTACTGGTACTTTGGATTCTACTGTGGACATGTCTCCTTCCTGGGACATGTCTACGATCTGACCACGTCTGTTCTGGATCTCACGGGTGGCTGATCCCATGTAGTCCTGTGGTGTGTTGATAAATACTTTCTGGATTGGTTCCAGTAGTGCGGGTTCTGCCATCATGATTGCACCGTAGACTGCCTTCCTTATGGCTGGTAGGACCTGTGCTGGTCCCCTGTGCACGGCGTCTTCGTGTATCTTGGCATCCATTAGTTTGATTTTGATTCCCATGACCCTTTCTTTGGCTATGGGCCCGTCATCCATGGCACTTTCGAAACCTTCCAGTAAGAGTTCTTTGATCTCATCCAGGTACTGGATACCACGGGTCATGTTGACAAAGATACTTTTATCGTAAACATCCCAGACCTTCCTGGCCTGGTCTTTGGGTAACCCATATTCCTGGAACTTGGCAACAAGGTCTTTACCTTTAACTCGGCCTTCTTTGATGTCTCCATCAACTATGGCCTGGTAAACAGCTTCGTCCAGTGGTTCGATTTCTATGTAGAAACGGTTGTGTTTGTTGGGGGATTTTCCTTCAACTGGCCCGGCTGTTCCGGCGATGGTTTCCCTGTACACCACGATAGGTTCTGAAGTTTCGATTTCCACACCTTTCTCGTTGATACGGTAGGATATGATCTCCAGGTGAAGTTCACCCATACCTGCTACCAGGTGCTCACCTGTTTCCTCGTTAATATTCATCTTAACAGTAGGGTCTTCTTTCCCAACCTGCCTTAAAACTTCAATAAGTTTGGGTAAGTCTTTGGTGTTTTTAGCTTCCACAGCCACGGTAACTACTGGTTCGGAGATGTGTTCTAATCCTTCGAATGCTTCTATCTTCCGGTCAATATCACAGATGGTTTCCCCAGCCACGGCGTTACGTGCTCCGGTTATGGCCACAATGTTACCTGCTGGGACCCGGTCAGTATTCACTCTTTCTGGGCCGAAGTATACTCCCACCTGCTGGGTTCGTGCTTTTCCATGTGAACCTACGAAGAAGATTTCAGTTCCCTTTTCCAGTGTTCCACCGTACACTCGTCCAGTGGCTATTTCACCAGCGTGTTTGTCTATACTCACGTCGGTTACCATCACTGCTAGTGGTCCGTCAGGGTCTGTGTTGATCATACCCTGTCCTTCCTCACTTTCAATGTCTCCAGACCAGATGCTGGGTACCCTATAAGCCTGGGATATGTTGGGGCTTGGTAAGTGTTCTACTACCATTCCCAGTAGTACATCGGAGAGTGGTACTTTTTCAGCTAGTTCTTTCTGTCTTTCTTCGTTACAGTAATCCAGGATGTCGTTGAAGTTTATCCCAGTTTTCTGCATGATGTCAACGTTGATGGCCCAGTTGTGGTATGCTGATCCGAAGGCTACGCTTCCATCTTCCACTTTAACCAGCCATTCTTTTTTAAGTTCTTCAGGAGCCATGTTGCTGATTAACTTGTTGGCGCTGGCGATGATCTTAATGAATCTCTGCTGGAGTTCCTCTGAGTCCAGTTTCAATTCGTTAATTAAACGGTCCACCTTGTTTATGAAAAGTACTGGTCGTACGTTTTCTTTGAGGGCTTGACGTAGTACAGTTTCGGTCTGGGGCATGATTCCTTCTACTGCACATACCACTACCACTGCTCCGTCCACTGCTCTCATTGCACGGGTTACATCTCCCCCGAAGTCCACGTGACCTGGTGTGTCTATGAGGTTGATGAGGTAATCATTATCCTTGTACTTGTGAACCATGGACACGTTTGCAGCATCGATGGTGATTCCTCTGGCCTGTTCCTGTTCATCGAAGTCCAGAAAACGCTGATCTCCAGCCAGTTCAGATGAAATCATACCTGCACCAGCCAGAAGGTTGTCGGAGAGGGTGGTTTTCCCGTGGTCAATGTGGGCTACGATACCAATGTTCCGAATGTAATCTGGTTCGTACATCAGTTCCTTGATCTTGCTGATCATCTTGTCTCGTCTGCTCATACAATTCACCCTTTAAAATGAGTTGGAATGATCACCCTTAATGGGCTGATCTGGCCACTCGTTCTTTTTCCTCTTTTTTCCCGACTGAGAAGCTTCTGGTGTCAGCTTCTGCTGCCAGTAACAGTTCCTCTGCCAGACATTCTCCTGCGGATTTTTTCCGTTTGAAGGCTGACTGGAGTGCTCCCTTGGTTATGAAACCAATGGCCAAGTCAACCCTGCGCTGTGGTGCTATGTCCACTGCTACCTGGTAACCGATTCCACCGTATTTGATACGGGTGGTTTCTTCCCGGGGTGCTGCGTTTTCCACGGCTTTGACCAGGGTCTGTAGAGGGTTTTCTTTGGTTCGCTGGTTTATAACTATTAATGCTTCTTTCACAATGTTATAAGCCTTGTTTTTCTTACCTGAGTTCCTCTGGGTCCTCATTATCTTATTCATTAATCTTTCTACTATTGATACTCTTGATTTGGCGAACTGTCTTTTGACGTGTCGTCCCATTGTATGGGGGACCATTATTTCGTCCAGACAAATGTAGTTGACCAGTCCTAGGTCTTCTACTTTGACTTCTTCCAGTTCCCAACTGTCAAAAACTTTGAAGCTCATATCATAACCTCGCTTATCTCACTGGTTTTTCGATTTTGCCCTTAACCATTTCTTCAAGGGCCACGTTGTTCACTTTGGTGACTTTCCAGCGTACACCTGGAATGTCTCCCATGGATCTTCCGGATGGTCCACCGATTCCTTCAATAACCACTTCGTCGTGTTCATCGATGAATCCTATGGCTCCGTCTCCTGGGGCGAATGCAGTGAGTTGTTTACCATTTTTTATGAGTTGTACTCGTACACACTTCCGGATTGCGGAGTTGGGCTGTTTTGCTTCGATACCCACTTTTTCGATGACAATTCCCCGTGCCTGGGGTGCGCCTCCCAATGGGTCTGCTTTAATATCTAGCCCGAGTGCTTTCCTCTTGTATTCGGTGTCTTTCCACCGGAAGTTTTGTCGATTCTTTTTAAGCTTTTTTGCTGCGAATAATCCTGGCAAATGAAATTCCTCCTTGTTAACATTAATATTATGACAAATCCCTGATCTTAATATAACGATTGGATAGGGTTCCCTGGATCAGGGATGATCAGTGTAACTGGATCTGCTTAATTGGTTTTTTACTATTTTATAACTATATTATTTATATTGTGCTGCCTTTTGGCCAGTACCCGAGCCCTTTCAATATTCTGCCCGCCCTTTCCTATGGCGGTGCGTTTATTACGTGAATCGGCCTCTAAAGTGGCTATTTTCTCCCCGTTTTCTTTTTGGAGTATGCGTATACTCCTTATCTTTGCGGGGGCCACCAGGTTAGCTATGAATTCTGTGGGGTCATCAGAGTGTTCAATTACTTCCACACCCTTGTCCACGGTTTTCTGCACCTTGGCAACGGTGCTTCCTCGTTTCCCTATGGCCAGACCCATGTCTCCCTTTTTAACCAGGAAGGTGATTTTACCGTTTTCATCATCCACCAGGCAATCTTTCACTGTTGCCCCGGTCATGCTCTCAAATAGGGCGATGTATCGGATTTCATGGGTACTGAATTTAATGGTCACGGTCTTACCCCACTATTTCCAGTATGGTGGAATCTCCAGGATCATTGACCATCATAGCGGCCACTGTGAATGGTTTCCCACACACGGATCCTAAATCCACGCTGGTACCCTGGAAGGTGTAAACCGGGATTTCGGATAATTTGGAATACTGCATCACATCTTCACTTACCTCTTTTGGGCAATTTTCTGCGATGATAACCAGTTTTCCTTTTCCAAGCTTCAGGGCCTGGATTGTTTTACCGGATCCCAGTGTGACATTACCTGTATCAACTGCAACTCGAATTCCTCTTTCTACGTCCATCTACTGCCTCCTTATTTATCTTTCATGATGACGCCAACTGACCCTGTTCCCAGTGGTATTGGCTGCCCAATTATAATATTCTCTATTATTCCGGTGAGATGATCCACCTCACCCCTGATGCTGGCCCGGAGAAGATGTTTACCTGTCTCCTCGAAGGATGCCCTGGCTAGTACACTGGCTTTTTCACCACTGATACCGTGCCGGCCTATGGATTTAACTATACCATCGGCAGTCATCATATCTGCTACCAGCATGATGTGCCTGACGTCCACAGTTAGTCCCTGTTCTTCCATGGTGGTCTGGGCCTCGTGGATTATGGAGTTACGGGCGGCTTCCACTCCTAAAACCTTTTCCACTTCATGAATATCGTTGGTGGTGGTTCTGACGCGGTCAACACCATCCATTTTCAGGACTGCTCCCAGGTTTGAACCTTCGGTGTGTATAACCCATTCCTGTCCCTCTTTTCGGATCACGACCTTTCCTATGTTCTTAATTCCACTTATCTGGAGATCGCGAACCTTGTCAGCTAAAAGTCGGAGTTCCCTGATTGCATGTTTAGGATCAGTGATTTTGGGTTCAAAACTCAGCAGGTTGTTATTTATTTCTACACTTTTAAAAGTTTTTTCTATCTTGCCCATGACCTCATCATAGTCCAGACGTTTATCCTTCACCTGCTCTTCATCGATCTCTATGCTCATGTTCATACTGGCGTAGTTAACGTTGAAGTCTTTGAGGATGTCATTAAGAGTTATCTTACCTATCCTATTGGCGATGGTTCGCACAAACTCCTCATCACTGGCATGGTCTTCATCGAAGTATATGGCCATGGTTGGTGTGGATATCTTCTTACGGGCATCCACGATCTCAATGAGTCGAGGTAAACCCAGGGTAACGTTTAGTTCTGCTACCCCTGCATAGTGAAATGTACGCATGGTCATCTGGGTACCGGGTTCTCCCACTGATTGGGCAGCTACTGTACCTACTGCCTCACCAGACTCCACTTCCGACCGTATGTAGGCTCTTTTAATTTCTTTCACCAGTTCATCCAGTTCATCATCATCCAGGTTATGCCTTTCGGCAGCTTCTGCTATTTCCTGAATGAGTTTTTCCGGGAACTTGGCTCTTTTCTTTTTGACCAGCTTTTCAACTTTCACTATATCCACAAAACCACCTGAATTTTTAAATACCCTGTGAGTAAATGTACGTTCATTGAATCCATTTTTTATTATAATCGGTTAATACGAGTTATTTGCCAGATTTGGCTTTGATTCTCATTTCTTCTATTAGTCGATCGATGTCGGCTACTTTTCCGTAGTCACTCTTGGCTGGATCTATTCCATCTTCACCATAGTGGGTCTGGATAACCACTCCTCTGTTGTCTCGCACTGTTTTATCAGCGTTCACTGAGAGATCCTGGAGTGCATTCACCAGTCTACGTTGCATGTAACCACTCTGTGCTGTACGGATAGCAGTATCCACCAGTCCTTCACGTCCTCCCATAGCATGGAAGAAGAATTCCAGTGGGTCCAGTCCTGTTTTGTAACTGGAGTGAACAAATCCACTGGCCTTTGCACCGAGTTCACCTTCCTGGAAGTGAGGTAGAGTTCTTTTACTGTAACCCCTCTCGATACGACCACCACGAACAGATTGTTGTCCCACACAGGCTGCGATCTGAGTCAGGTTTAGCATGGAACCTCGAGCACCGGTTAATGCCATGATAACTGCGTGGTTGTCCATTCCAAAGTAACTTTCTGCTATTTCCCCTGATTTATCCCTGGCTTCACCCAGTACTTGCATGATCTTCATCTCCAGGGTTTCCCTGAGACTGCGGCCAGGTAAGGCTTCCAGTTCATCGTTATGGTATGCTTCAATGAGCATTTCCACTTTCTGTTCAGCCCGGGAGAGTAGTTCCTCGATCCGGTCCTGTGCTTCACGTGGTATTTCCTCATCTGCAGTACTGGTGGTGAATCCCCGTTTCATGATACCAGAGATGGCCAGTTTAGTGGCTGCGTCCAGGAATTCTCGGGCACGGTCAGTTCCGTACTCCTTAACAACGGAGTCCAGGATTTTACCAGAAAATGCACCGTAAGCTTTTTCATCTATAGCTCCAGATTTAAGCTGTCCATTTTCTATGACAACATATGCATCGTTCTTACATTCCTGCCTCAGACATTCATCACATTTACGACATATCTCTGCTTTGTAGACCATGTTCAGGTCTTTGGGTAGGAGTAAGCTGAATATCTCTTTACCAGTCCATTCCTGGTTTCTTGGTTTGGGTATTGGTAACTGTGATTTTTTGAGCATCTGGAACACGTCATCCTCACGGAAGTTGGATCCTTCCCTGGTGAGGAGATAGGCTCCAGATATGTGATCGTGTATTCCGCCGATAATCGGTCCTCCGAAACGAGGCGACAGAATATGTTCCTGTACTCTCATAAGGGATTTGGCCTCTGCACGTGATTCTTCTGTCTGGAAGACGTGCATGTTCATTTCGTCCCCGTCAAAGTCAGCATTGTATGGTGGGCATACGCAAAGGTTTAACCGGAATGTTTTATACGGCAGGACCTTTACTTCATGAGCCATCATGGACATACGGTGTAGGGATGGTTGTCGGTTGAAGAGTACAATATCTCCATCCATGAGGTGTCGTTCCACCACGAATCCGGGTTCCAGTTTTTCAATGATGGCTTCCTTGGTCTCATCGTAGACTCTGATCTTCCGGGCATCTGGTCGGATGACGTAGTTGGCACCGGGATGTTGTTTAGGTCCGTTGCGGATGTACTTTTTCATGTCTTCGATGTTCCACTCGGTGACATAGATGGGTACTGTGACTTCGGTGGCGATCATGAGAGGCACACCTACCTCGTTGATACTTATGTTGGGATCTGGGGAGATAACTGTCCTGGCAGAGAAGTTAACCCTTTTACCGGACAGGTTACTTCTGAAACGTCCTTCTTTACCCTTTAATCGTTGAGCCAGGGTTTTAAGAGGTCTTCCTGATCGGTGCCTTGCTGGTGGCACTCCTGATGCCTCGTTATCAAAATAAGTGGTAACGTGATACTGTAATAATTCCCAGAGGTCCTCCACAATGAGCTGTGGTGCTCCTGCTTCCATGTTCTCTTTGAGGCGCTGGTTGATACGTAGGATGTCCACCAGTTTGTGGGTCAGGTCATCCTCGGATCGTTCCCCTGTTTCCAGGGTGATGGAAGGTCTCACTGTTACTGGGGGTACTGGTAGTACGGTTAGTACCATCCATTCTGGTCGGGCTACTTTGGAGTTAATTCCCAGGTAGACATAGTCGTCTTCAGGGATTTTTTCCAGACGTTCCCTGACTTCGCTGGGGGTTAATTTGTAGTTACCCTCAACTATGGATACAGGTTTGTCAATTTTAACATCTTCCTGTTCCGTGTCACAGTGGGGGCATTTATCCCGGCGTGCAGTGGTGTAAACATCCTTCACTAATCCAGTGATGCTTTCCTCATTTTTCAGTCGGGACTCAATTCTATCCCTGTAGTCTATTCTTTCGGTTTCAGTTAAAAGCACCCTTCCACATTCACTGCAGGTAGAACGTAATATTTTGTGTATTGTGTCTGCGAATCCAACGTGGACTACTGGTCGGGCCAGGTTTATGTGACCAAAGTGTCCCTGGCAGTCTCCTCCTTTAGAACCACACGATCGACATCGAAGTCCGGGATCGATAACTCCAAGTCGGGGGTCCATTAGACCCGCTTCTATGGGGTATCCATCTTCATCGTAGGTATCTGGGGTCACGATTTTGGTGACGGACATTCTCCGGATGTTTTCCGGCGATAGCAGGCCAAAGTTGATCTGGGCGATCTTCTTTAAAATTCCTTTCAAACTCACTCTCTCCTCTTTTTAATACATACCCTTAGTTTAGACCCTTAATCAGGCTTTATCTTCAAGAACCAGTTTGGGGAAAATGCACAGGCTCTTGAGTTCGTCCAGTAATAGTTTAAATGCGTAAGATATTTCCACGGGGTAACTGTCTGAATCTCCACATATTGGACAGTATCGTTTATCTCTTATTCGATCGTATATGGCAACCATTCCACATTCACCACAGATTATGGCCTCATATTTGTCAGATTCATCCAACAATCGCTCTTTAAGGGCTAATGCAGCCCCGTGAGCTATGAGACAGTCTCTTTCCATTTCTCCAAATCTGAGACCTCCTTCTCGGGCCCTTCCCTCTGTGGGTTGTCGGGTTAGAACCTGTACCGGTCCCCTTGACCGGGCGTAAACTTTGTCTGAGGTCATGTGGTGCAGTTTCTGGTAGAAAGCAACTCCTACGAATATCTCTGCTTCGATTCTTTCACCGGTGATCCCGTTGTACAGGGATTCTCGGCCAGCGGTTTCAAAACCATTGTTACGGAGCAGGTCCATTATTTCTTCTTCCTGGTTTCCGCTGAATGGTGTTCCATCCATACGATGCCCTTCCATGCAGCCGGCTTTACCAGCTAACATTTCCAGCACCTGTCCCACTGACATCCTGGAAGGGATAGCGTGGGGGTTAACTATAAGATCTGGTACCACTCCTTCAGCAGTGAATGGCATGTTTTCTGGGGATACTATCAAACCAACCACTCCTTTTTGTCCGTGCCTGGATGCGAATTTATCCCCAAATTCTGGTTGTCGCTGGTCTCTTACTCGTATTTTAGCCAGTTTACTTCCTTCCACTGTTTCAGTAAGCATGACTGCATCCACCACTCCGTGTTCTCCGTGTCGTACTGTGACTGAAGTTTCTCTTCTTCGTTCAGCCACTGTTCCGAACTCGTCGATCTCTTCTAAGAAACGGGGTGGTGATGTTTTTCCTATGAGAACATCACCTGATTTCACGTTGACTTCGGGGTTGACAATTCCATCTTCGTCCAGGTTGCGGTACACTTCCTCCGAACGATATCCACGTACCATGTTTTCTGGTACTTCGAATTTGTCTTCCTGTCCCCCGGGATATCTTCGCTCGGAAGCCTCGTAGGATCTGAAAAATGAGGATCGGGCCAGCCCACGTTCAATGGAGGCCTTGTTAAGTATGAGGGCATCTTCCATGTTGTAACCCTCATAGGACATTACTCCCACCACGAAGTTCTGACCGGATGGTCGTTTATCGTACTGAGTGGCATCCATACTCCTGGTTTTGACTATTGGAACCTGAGGATGGTGCAGCAAGTGTGCACGGGTGTCTGTCCTTAAATTATAATTAGAAACATAAAGTCCCAGTGCCTGTTTGGTCATCCCTGCTTCCATGGTGTTACGGGGGGATGAGTTGTGGTTGGCATAGGGAATGATCCCGGCACAGATCCCCAACATGGTGGAGGGGTCTATTTCCAGGTGAGTGTGATATTCATTAATTTCATGTGGGAACATGGCAATGTAGGTGTTTTCTTCTTCCTCAGCATCGAGGTATTCGATAATTCCTTCATTTATCAGATCCATCCATGTCATTTCTCCATCAGCAATTTTCTGAAAATGTTCATCTGTTAATCGTGACCCACCGTTTTCCACCACAATGAGTGGTCTTCGGGTTCTTCCAGGGTCATTGAATAAGTATATTTCATTGTTTTCAGGATAATGAGTGATGTTCATTTCATAGGATACTTCTCCAGATCTCCTTTTCTGGCGCATTTCTTCCATGAAACCTTCTGGATCATCACAAGTTCCAATAAGCTTTCCGTTAGTATAAACCTTGCATTTTTTCACGAATCGGCCCCCAATAGCTGGCTTTTCATAATAAAATAAATTTTAACTCCGTAATATCTCATCTCGTCCCTTAAAGGGGATTGATGCTCTTTGCTTTCTTGACCACTGCTTCCAGTTCCTCAGGGTCGGAACCTTCGGATATTTTGGCCAATATGGCCAGGTTCTTCACCAGTCCACAGTTGGGACCCTCTGGGGTTTCGTTGGGACAGATCTTCCCAAACTGAGTAGGATGCAAATCACGAGCTTCAAAGTGAGGCTGACTCCTTGAAAGTGGCGAAACAACACGTTTAAGGTGTGAAAGGGTTCCCATATAACTAGTTCGATCAAGTAACTGACTTACACCAGCCCGTCCACCAACCCAGTTCCCAGTGGCTATGGCGTGTTTGATGTTTTCAGTGAGAACATCTGAACGCACTGCCTGCTTAACTGAGGGTTCTTTTCCACGAGCAAGGCTCCTCTCAAGTTGGTAAGTCATATCACGAGTTAGACTAGTGAATGCTACCCTGAACAGGTCCTCCATAAGGTCTCCTGATACACGGAGCCTTTTGTTGGCGTAGTGATCCTTGTCGTGTGGTTCACGTTCATCAAAAATAACTTGCAGGAGCATTTCTGTCATTTCAGCCAGGTAAGTGGCTTTTTCTGCTCTTTTTTCTGGTTCCACACCTATGTGTGGTAGTAAATATCGGTCAATGACATCTTCTGCCCTTTTGATCCGGTACTCCTCGGTCATACCCTTGGCCACCCTGTTACCAATGTACTTGATAGCATCGTAGGTGTTGGTTATTTCCGAGGTTTGAATATCATCTATGAGTAGGAACTGTACATCGTTTTCTTCAGAAACACTGCTGACCAGATCAACATCTTTTTCCAGTCCCAGTGCACGGAGTAAAACCACCAGTGGTATTTCTCCAGGTACGTAAGGGAATGATATCCTGAGGAATACACCTTTTTTCCGTGGTTTACGATATTCCAAAGTGATACGTGCTCTGAAACCACTTTTAATCGAGGTCACAATTGCTCGTGCCCTGCGGTCTTCTTTTTCACCGATTCTCTCCAGTATGATCTTGTTGGGTGCAATCTCTTCCATGGTTACTATGGCCCTTTCTGAGCCGTTAACAATGAAATAACCTCCTGGATCTTGGGGGTCTTCCCCATTATCTTCCAGTTCATTGTATCCTAATCCGTTTAAGTGGCAGATGTTGGATTTGAGCATCACAGGAAGTTCACCAATGTACACTTTTTCCAGGGTGGGTTCCTCTTCACCTTTGGAAAGAGCCATGTCCATGTACATGTGGGCAGAATAAGTTAAATTTCTAAGTCTGGCTTCAGTGGGATAAACCTTACTTTTTGAGCCATCAGCTTCCTTAATGTAAGGCTTCCGGATTTCAACTTTACCCGTTTGTATGCAGTACTCTCCCTGCTCCAGAACAATGGGCTCGGTTATATCAATTATATCCTGTATACGGTGATCCACGAAGTCATTGTATGACTTAATATGATGATCCACCAGTTTGTATTCATCAAAAAAGGTATCGACAAGTCCCCAGGCATTTTTTACCATTAAATTCCTCCAAAAAACAACCCATACCTAATCCATCTTATTTATAACACCAACATAGGTAGTTCCTAGTGGTTCTGGTCCATTAATATCAATGTATATATATTATATTATTAAATATAACACAATTTATGTACCGGTTTATAAGGCAAGGCATTATTCACTAAACTATTTTATGTGCTTTGTTATTAAATCAATTATCTATGTTTAATCTAAAACCAAACGGTAGGTTTCGAACTTACCCGCTGTCTGACTCTTTCTAGTTATTTTGAGAATATCCCCCGGTTTAGCTTCTATAGCTTTAACAACCGGATCATCAGCCTTTATTTTTGGTAGCTGTTCGGGATGGATATCCAATTTTTTCAATACTTTCTTAACATCAGATTTCGACAAAACAACATGATCTGGAACCAGTTCGTGTTTTAAGATATCCTTCTTCACCATTTAATCCTCCATTAAAAATTAGAACGGGCCCGACGGGAGTTGAACCCGCGGCCACCTGGTTAAAAGCCAGGCGCTCTCCCAGACTGAGCTACGGGCCCTCTAAAACGCCTTGGCCGGGAATTGAACCCGAGTCGCGGGCTCGACAGGCCCGCATGATAGCCCCTACACCACCAAGGCAAATACTTTAGCAGAACTAGAGTATAGTGGTTTATGTTATGCTTCCTTATATACCTTTCCTTTCTGTTGATTACATATAAAGGTTTGGGTAAATATCCAGAGGATAATGTGACTGGTCACCCTCATCTTGATTGAGGATACCATCAACAGTTTCCATTGATTGATAGATATTTAAGTCCCGCCTGCCGGACTTGAACCAGCAACATTCGGATCTACAGTCCGACGCTCTGCCAAATTGAGCTAAGGCGGGATAAAGTTTTCAGGTTTATTTAAGGATCATTTAATGATCTAAAAATGGGACCACCCGGATTTGAACCGGAGTCTCAGGCTCCCAAAGCCCAAAGGATCGACCAAGCTACCCTATGGTCCCATATTATCTTATATTCAATTAATTTATATCAAACCTACATCTAAACTATGTTATTCTTATTTCACCATCAGTCTAGAGCCCCGGACGGGAATTGAACCCGCGACCACGAGATTACAAGTCTCGCGCTCCACCAGACTGAGCTACCGAGGCATTTTAACTTTTGAGATATTGCCTTATATAGTTTTGGGTGGAGACCTATTGACTTAATCTGGTCTTAACTATTTTTTCAATGTTTAAGAGGGGAATTCTTACTATGGTTAATCCAAGTATTTAAACTTGATTTAATTTTTGGGTGAAATCAATAAAAATTGGGCGAAATGAATTAAATTTTAAATAAATTAATTCAAATTTTGATTAATTCACTAAAGCTTTTGATTAATTCATTAAAATGGGGTCAAGAACACAAGTTAACACGCAAGATATTGGAAGTATCATTGTTAAAGTTAGAGTGCCTTACATTTACTACCCTAATTATTAGTACTCTGCTATATTACTCTGCCTATTCAATCTGCTCCCTGAGCACTTCCACAGCAGGCAGCCTTTCCCCAGCAATAAGACTGATAGAAGCTCCGCCTCCACTACTTATGTGGCTGATTCCAGATAAGCCCATTTTATTGGCAGCAGCTGCCAGGTGTCCGCCCCCAATAATGGAAAATCCTGTAGATGAGGAAATTGCATTTAGTATATCCTCGGTACCCTGATTGAATCCTTCTTTTTCAAAAACACCCGCTGGACCATTGGCAAATATGGTGCGTGCGTTTCTGATGACACGTGCGTATTCAGTGGTGGTTTCAGTGCCCAGATCAAATATAGGCAGGTTGGGAAGTTTGCCCACTGGATATTCCAATCGTTTATCATCTTTACATACCGCCAGATCTGTGGGTACTAATATCTGGTCTTTGAATTTTTTACATAACTTTTTGGCCTTTTTAACATATTCACAGTAGTTTCTGTCTTCTATGAACTGCCGGTTATATTTTCGTATGTTTACTCCTCCACCCCACAGGAATATGTTGGCCACCAGTCCAGTGGTAAGGATGTAATCAGCACTACCTGATTCCAGGGCATTTTCCATAACCATTATGGAATCATCAACCTTAACTCCTCCCAGAACATAGACGCATGGTCTTTCCACATTACTAACCGCACTGTACATTGCTTTAAGTTCCCTTTCCATCACCCTTCCAGCTGCAGAAGGCATTTTAACTGCAAATCCCACCAGGGATGGTTGTGAACGGTGTGCAGCAGCAAATGCATCATTGATGAAAAAATCAGCCAGTGGTGAAAGCAGTTTTACCATATGGGTTTCAGCCTGTTGTGGTGGTTCTCTCTGCAATATTTCTTCGGAGTAGAAACGTACATTCTCCAGTAGAAGAATGTCTCCTCCTTTTAGATCCTTAATGGCCTTCCGGGCATTGCTACCAAATATGTCATCAACATAACCCACTGGTTTATCCAGTAAATTGGAAAGAGCTTCAGCATGCTGTTCCATTGTTGTGAAATCTTTTTTACCAGGACGACTCTGATGAGCAATTATAACAGTTTTAGCACCTTTATCTGCCAGTTCAGCTATGGTTTCAGCGTGTAGTTTTATGCGTGTGTCATCAAGTAGTAGTCCAGTAAGGGGGTCAACTGGCGAGTTTATATCTACTCGTACCAGGACTGTCTTTCCCTCCACTTCCAGGTCATCTATGGTGTTAAAATCAGAGGCCATTATTTATTCCACCGTTAAAGGATTCTAATATTCCAAGTTTAGATAGTCTCCATTTCAGGATTTGTTATACTATTATCTGGTTATATCTGTAATGTACGATTATATCTGCATTAGTGTGATTATCTGTTTAATTCCTATAATTATTACTAACAGTAATCATCCCCAAGATTAAATGTTTTTACGGTTGGGTATTGATTACTTGAACATTATGGTCTTAGAATCATTATTTTTAAAACGGATATTTATTTTTCTTAATTTAATTTATTTCCGATTAAGTTAGATTCTATTCGATTAAACTAGATTTTATTCCTATAAACTAGATTTCATTGTGAGTAGGTTTTTTATTAGGTTAGATCTTGCTTACCAAATCCAGAAGGGCCTGTTTTGGGTCAGAAGCCAGTATAATTCCTGATGCCAGGAGCACTCCTTCACTTCCCAGTTCCAGGGCTGCTTTCATATCATCTCCGGTGGAGATACCTGCACCACACAGGACTCTTACATTGGGATTGATATCTTTGATTGCTGCCACACTTCCTTCCACTATTTCAGGTTCGGCCTGTGATACCGGTATCCCTGATCCAATGAGTTCTGGTGGTTCTATTGCTACAAAATCAGGTTTCAAAGAAGCTGAGGCTGCACTGGTCTCCACATTATTAGTACACACTACACTGATCATTTCGGCTGCAGTGACCTTACTGATGACTGTATCAATGTCAGCCAGTTGCATTCTCTGCTCAGAATGGTTGATAAGTGTGCCTGATGCTCCTGCTTCCTTCGCACATTCAATTAACATACTACCAGTGTGTCCCCCGGCATCCACCGGGTCAATGTGTTGAGCTAGAACCGGTATTTTTACTTCCTGTGATAATCTCCAGAGGTCGGCTCCTTGAGGTGCCGCTACCATGTTTACTCCAGTTTCTTCAGCTACTTGTTCCAAAGCTCTGGCTAATTGCAGGGCTTTTTCCCCAGTAGACTCTAAGTAAGTTTTAAAATTCAAAATTACCAGAGGGGTTTGTGTTATTTTCATAATCAGCCTCCTAAAAATGTGCAGTACTCTATATTTCTTTTTAAGGGCGAGATATAAAAATATTTTGGTTTTAATCCAGATTGAATTCATACCCATAATACCATATAACCAGATAAACCCCTCAGAAATACTCTTAAAAAAAGCTACACAAATTGAGGCCAATTCTATTAAAAATTAATAATAATCTTCTAAAATTAATAATAATGACAATAATATTAATAATATAAGATGATTTAGTATTTTGATAAAAATGCTAATAAAATAAAAAGAGATATTATTTCAACAGTTCTTACATGAACTGTTGAATTTTTGGTTTTGTTTCTAGTTTAAATTAGTTCGTAACGGATTATCCGCCTTCAATCACTGTTGATGTTGCATCACTGTGAGGAGTTGGTTGTCCAACCCATGCCTGACCAGAGTAGTCAGCATCAACCCAGCTGTTACCATTCCAGACCTCAACAGATCTGTGGTTGTTAACGTAGCTGTTTGCGTACTGAACGATCCTGGCTCTTTGACCGGATGCTGTTAACTGACTGTACATAGCATTACTGACATCCCAGCAATCACCACTGTAACCCTTACTGTAGGATTTAGTGTAGCTTCGTACTGCGGTTGCATAGGTTTTCTTGGATGTTGATTTGCTGTTTGTACTTACTGTACTGGTACTTTCACCGGCTGCTGCCTGGACCTGAGCTAAATATTTATCCCAGTTTGCCATGGCATTTTTAGTGTCATTACCCACAACTCCGTCAACGATTAAACCGGATTCTTCCTGGAAATCCCTAACAGCTTTATCAGTATCATTACCGAAAACACCATCAATATTACCAGAGTAGTAACCGTAATCAGTTAACCATTGTTGTAGTTCTTTAACTTTATCACCGGTGGCTCCAAGTTTCAATGAACCATTAGTAGTGTTATTTCCTAAAATCTTACTTGAATTCTCACCAAACGGCTTGTTATTAGCAATCACAGACTGAGCCTCTTGAACCTCAGCACCTGTAACACCAACCTGCAAACCACTAGCAGGATTCACACCATTCGCACTATTATCCTGGTCACCCACAGCACCCGAAATCGGGACCACTGCAACAACCATACATAACATACATAATACTGCATAGGTAGAGTTTCGCTTCACTCGCTTAATTATACCGCCTCCGTGCCCCATAAAATCGAGTTTATGGGACTCTCTTGGACTACATTATGATGGAAACAATATCCCTTATAAAGGTTTCGAAAAAAATCTCGAAAAAAGGACCATATAGGGCTTTTTTTAGGATTTAAGACACGCTATGAAGTTATTTAACTTAAGGATCCGGGACCGGCTGCTTCCTTTAGTATTTTTAGTAAATCACCTTAATTTAAAGCCCATTTCCCCAAAATAAGCTTATGCAATTCCAGTTTATATGAGGGATATACTTCCTTATAAGGCATAAAATGGAATTAATCAAACTTTAAATGATTAAAGACCATCAAATCATGAGTTTTTGTTAAATAAGATTTATATGAACCTTAATTAAATTTAAGAGATTTTAAGGCATTTTTTAACAAATGAGGTCTGATTCTTTTCTATTAATAATTTTTACCCATTTAAAATGGAATTTTTAATAACTAATTACCGGAAGGTATGTTCCGGTATGAGCCAATGGAACTTGATTGTACCTTCATTAATCTAAATAAACCTTAAATAACCTATGACCAGATAGCACCTGCAAAAAAAGCACAAAATATAAAAAAAGATAAAATAAAGCTTTTAACAGGTAAACATAACTCTCCTCAGAAATATTCTAAATAATACAAAGAAATATTCTACCTTAGAATATAGTAAAATATGGATGACTAGTAAAATATGGATGACAATGAATCTTTCTAAACAATATTCTTAAATAAAAAACAAATATTCTAAAAAACAAATATTGCTTAATAATATCCCAATATTTTTTTCCTAAAAACTATCATAAACCTTATTTTTTTATAAAAATGATTATTAAAATTAGAACTATTCATCTACTGTAGAATCAATAAGGGATAGGTGAACTTAAATTTGAGTTCTATCCATTATCAATTAATCCGAATATATCAATCACAAGATCAAATTATCTAATAACTAATTTACTATTTAAAAAAAATCACTAAATATATACAATAATTAATTATCACTTTACCCAAAAGTTACCAAAAAAAGAATTAAAAATTTAGGTGAAACAGGAAAATGCCATTAACAGATCAGGCCATAGAAGCACTGGAAAAGAAAGGATATCGTTTTGTGGGTTCAAAAAGACACGCAGCAGCTAAAGTGTGTCACTGGACTAAAAAAAGTATCATGGACGATGGTGTTTGTTATAAAGAAAAGTTCTACGGTATAAAAAGCCACCGTTGCCTGCAAATGTCACCCAGCATAGCATTCTGTCACCATAAATGTCTTTTCTGCTGGAGGGATATTTCCATCACCAGCACCACCTGGGAGGAAGAATTCGATGATCCGGGGGAAATAATAGATGAATGTATAAAATCTCAGCGTAAACTGCTGGTGGGTTTCTTTGGTAATCCTAATGCTAACAGTCAGAAAATAGCAGAAGCACAGGATCCCACCAACGCCGCCATATCACTGGCTGGGGAACCATTATTATACCCTTCTATCAACCAGCTTCTGGAGGAATATAAAAAGAGGAATTTCACCACTTTCTTAGTGAGTAATGGTCTCAGTCCAGATAAGTTGGGAAGCCTGGATCCAGAACCAACTCAACTGTACCTGTCTCTTGACGCACCCAACATTGAAACTTATAAGAAACTCTGCGATCCCCAAATTAAAGATGGTTGGAAAAAATTAAACCATTCACTGGATCTTTTATCCAGTTTCAACTGTCGCACAGTGATCAGAATGACCAGTGTTGCAGGTTACAACATGACCCATCCAGAGGAGTACGCGCGGATCATCGAAAACAGTGACCCTGATTTCGTTGAGATAAAAGCTTACATGTATGTGGGTAGCTCGCGTGACCGTTTAAAATTCGAAAACATGCCCCGATCCAATGATCTTAAGAGTTTTGCCCAGGAAATTGCCAGTTTATGCGGGCGCAAGATTGTAGATGAGTCTTCTGAAAGCAGAGTGGTACTTTTAGCTTAATAAACGTTCTAACTTACTAAACGTGTTAAATTCTAGTTAAATTCTAGTTAAATTCTAGTTAAATTCTAGTTAAATTCTAGTTAAATTCTAGTTAAATTCTAGTTAAATTCTAGTTAAATTCTAGTTAAATTCTAGTTAAATTCTAGTTAAATTCTAGTTAAATTCTAGTTAAATTCTAGTTAAATTCTAGTTAAATTCTAGTTAAATTCTAGTTAAATTCTAGTTAAATTCTAGTTAAATTCTAGTTAAATTCTAGTTTATTAGGAAATTATTTTTGTAAATAATCGTTTTTGTAAATAATCATGAAATTGCTATTAACTAAAATAAAATTAATACAAAATGATGGGTTTCAACAACTGGATACAGTAGATATAGTCACTAGATATAAAATAGCAAAATTCGATTGCCCACATATAGTTATATAGCATTTTATCATGACTCTTTTTTATTCACCCCAATATCAAAATGAAGGAATTACAGGAACCCAATAGAGTTTTGAATCATAATTTTCCCATAGATTTAATTAGGTGTTAAACATAATATGGAAATGATATCAAAATAATTGTTAAAAATTAAGATCAACGGAGTGGTAGGATGAAAAAGTTGTTGTTAGTTCTAATAATATTAATAGCATTTTTAGGTTCCGTATACGGTGCAAGTACCTCTGGTTTTGCAATAACCTATGGAGAGACAACTTACAATAACCCTTCCTACAAAAGTACGGTGAACACCTACTTCCAATCCCATACTGATAAAAATTTGAGTACCTTCAATACCAAGGTTGTGACTGCATCACAGGTGAACCAAATTGCCAAGAATATCACTGGAAGGACTTACAACTCCAACCAGATTTTTTCCTGTGCACTGGTAGACCTGAGCTACAGTCAAGGCATTAAGATCATTGTGGACAGCAGCAAAATAAACACAGTAACCTCTAAAATGTATGCCAACGCCTTAAAATCAACGGGAATTACCAACGGTTATGTGGTGGTTACATCACCAGTCAGTGCTACAGGAGAATCAGCACTTACTGGAGTTTTAGAATCTTATGAAGTTGCAGTGGGAACTTCCATACCTGAAGAAGCAAAGAAAGCAGCCACTGAAGAGCTTTACACTGAAACCCAGATCGCCAATCAAACTAATCAAAGCACGGATAAAATAGCTGAACTGTTTGACCAGGCCCAGCAGGAAGTTCAAAAACAGAATTTACAGGACCCCGCCCAGATAAAAACCATCGTTAATAACGTGGCAAACAGTATGAATATAAATTTAACTGACAACCAGACTCAGGACATAGCAAATGCCCTTGCTAACTCTCAAAAAGTTCAGAGCAGCCTTACTGATTTCAAAAATCAACTCCAATCTGCCACTCAGCAGGCTTCACAATCTCAGGGCATATTGAATCAAATAAAGAATTACCTGCAGAGTTTCACAGATTACATTATGAGCTTCTTTGGATAAGATAATCTTCGGAGTAAAGATTCAATATACATTTTAGGAGCTTCATCAATGGATAAGATCGTTATAAAATTTATGAGATTCATCAGAATATAAGATCATTATAAAACCAGAATATAAGATCATTATAAATAATAGATCCAGATAAGCCATTAGATGTGAAATTGTCAGATTATCCAGTAGTCATATCATATAATTAATTTATGAGAAAAAATCCACAATGGACAAATACAACAAAATCGAAAAACAGAATGATCAGTAACTATGCTTAAAAATTAGTAACCTTTCACCAGATTATTAGAAAACACTCCCCAGTCACTCTGAACATAGGATCCTGTGAGTATTACCATAGGTCCTGATTCTCAGCTAACCAACAATGATATGGGAAGTATCATCCATTGACTCACTGCATTCATTTGTAATTATCCATTATTATTAGACTAGATACAAAAATAGTGATAACCATGTTAATCGCCCAAAACCATTTACAGTTCATAATAGAAGTGGCCGTGATAATTCATATGGGCGTTTTACTGCTTATAAATATCATTCCATTCACTTTGAGCATGGTACTTTTCTTGTCCCTTATTTTAACCATGTTCTTAGCTGGGATCTTCAGTGTAGACACTGCCCTTCTTTTCTTACCATTTTTCTCTCATCAGGAATTCACCCACCCCTTTGGTCCACTTGCGGTTTTTGCCTGGACAACTCTTTCGGCATCAGCCAGTCTGTTAAGTGAAGTTGAAATCAAATCAACATCAATAACTGCCCTTTCACTAATTCTTTTCGGTGTGATAGCCGTTGCAGGAGGATTAATGCACCGCTCATTCCTGATATTATGGTTCCTGGGATGGTTCCTGGGATACTTCATCATGTCTAAAAGCTTCCGTAGAAGCGTTAAAATTACCAGAAAAAGGGTTTTTACAGTTGTAGGGGCAGCAGTGGGTGGTTTTGCCCTTCTGGAAATTTTATCAAGAGTATTAAATGCTGCGGTACTCAGCCCCCTACTTAGACTAAGTAGATTAGAAGAATACGCTATTCCCAGTCTGAAAATGGTTGTTAAAAACACTCAACTATGGGGACACGTTCAAGGGTCATGTTACTGGGGAGCAAGCTGTCTGGGTGGCTCTGATGGATATGTTACATTACCCATGAACCTGATAAACACATTCACCCTACCATTCCCACTGTTTTTTGGAGTTTTAGTCACAAAAAAGGATGTTATTGACTATATGCTCCCTGGAATCTTTGGAGTGGCCTTTGACTTTGGATTCGGTGGACTCTTTGCTTTAATGTGCTGGTGTGTATTTGTCATGTGCAGTGGTTTTTACGTGCTTCGTAAATACCGTAGCAAAAGGAGAGTTGGAAATAGGAGATACTTGGGAAGAGAAGCCCTCCTAATCGGTGCACTAACCGCATTCATGGCCCAAACCATAATCGGACTGTTCCTATTCAACCGAAGCTTTAATGGATCCGCTATGATAACCTACATATTCTTATCTGCCATGGTGGTAGCTCACTTGGTAAGTGTAAGACCCAGTTCAAGATAAAGATACAGTTTAAAATATAATTCCACTACTTTTTATGATCCATTTCCATTTTTTTCAATCTTATTTATCAATAATGTAAAAAACTGGTTGAATAAACTAATAAAGAAAAGACAGATTGCGTAAATAAAGAATACAAAAAAGATGTAATAAATGAAAAATTAGTTTTAAATTTTATAAAATAATTATATTTTTAAAATAACTTTACTTTTTAATATCATTTTTCAAAAAATATGAATGAAAAATAAAAATAAAAGATTTATTTTTTATTTAAATCATCACATAACTCAACTGCTTTCCTGGCAGCAGCTTCCATGGAGGTTTCATAGCTAACTCCTGCCTCGGTAAGAATACGTTGCCCCTCTTCTTCATTAGTACCAGTAAGGCGGATAACCAGTGGTACTTCTCGTTTAGAATCTTTTAAAACACTAATAACGCCGTTGGCCACGTCATCTGCACGAGTGATCCCGCCTAAAACATTTAAAAATACTACTTTTACTTGAGGGTTGGATATGACCAGGTTCAGTGCCCGGGCAATGTTTTCCTGTGATGCCCCGCCCCCAATGTCCAGGAAAGTGGCTGGTTTTCCACCATAGAGTTTGAGCATGTCCATTCCAGTGAGGGTGAGACCAGCACCGTTACCAATAACTGCAATATCTCCATCCAGCTTCACGTAGGCAAATTCATCACTGGGTTCAGTTTTAAACTTTGCCAGGTCCTGGTGACGGTACAATGAATCATCATCAATATCCAGTTTGGCATCAGCAGCTATGATTCCCTTGCTTGTGAGTACCAGGGGATTAATTTCTGCTATATTGGCATCGTACTTTTTGAATATCTGGTAAAGTTTCCAGATGATCCCACCCACTGAAGATATCAAACCATTAGTTACTCCCATTTTACGGGCTATCTCCCGTGCCTGGTAAGGCATGAACTCATCCAGGGGATCCAGATAATATTTAAATATTTTTTCAGGAGTTTTATGAGCTACTTCCTCAATATCCACCCCACCAGATTTACTGGCCATTATAATGGGTTTGCGAGCAGACCTGTCCACTGCCACACTCAGATAGAATTCATCCTGAATATCAAGCATTTCTTCAACTAATACTTTCTGGACAGTTTCACCCCTAATATCAGACCCTAATAATGTTTCAGTAATCTTATATGCTTCTGGAGGATTTTCAGCAAATTTGATACCACCGGCTTTGCCTCTTCCACCAATAAGAACCTGTGATTTTATGGCCACTGGCTTATCAATGGTTAAAGCAGCATTTTGAGCTTCTTCAGGAGTTTCCGCCATTATACTCTGTGGTGTGGGTATTTTCCCTTCACGAAAAATCTCTTTGGCCTGGTACTCATGGATCTTCAAATTTTAAACCTCCTGGCTGGAAAGTTCCATTCCTGCTTCAAATGCAGACAAATTTTTTTCCTCAGTTCCAGGTGGAACACTGGCCACTATGGCGTTACGAGCTGCTTCTTCAGATATAACTTTGGTAAAACCGATTATGGCACCAATCATTACGATGTTAGCTACGATCCGTAGGCCCACCTTCTCATCTGCGGTTCGGGTGGCTGGTGCATGGTAAACTTTAATATCATGTTCTTCCACAAATGAACGAATCTTATCTTCCATTACCATGTCGGGGTCTATTATCAGGATACCCCCCTGTTTCAATCCATCCAGGTAAGCCATTAGGGCTTCATGGGACATTGCAACGAATATATCAGGATGATGCACTTTAGGATAGTCAATTTCTTCATCACTGATGACTAATTCTGTTCTGGAAGCACCTCCTCGTGCTTCAGGACCATAAGACTGGGTTTGAACTGCGTGTAATCCATCATATAATGCGGCAGCTTTACCTATAACTATTCCAGCCAGTATCACCCCTTGACCACCAAATCCAGCTATTCTTATTTCTTTACGCAATTTATTAATCCCCCTGGTATGCTGATCTGATTGAAGACGGTTTTCCAGTTGTACATTTAGCTTCCATTAACTGACAGATCTTATCTGAAAATTCTGGTTCTTCTTTGTTTTGGAATTCACCAACTATGATTTTTCCTTCCAATTCTTCCTCAGAAAGCTTGTCTGCTCGTTTTTTAATAATACTTGACTCTTTCATCCACTTCATCATTTCCACAGGGGATCGCATCTTGTTTTTACGACCGAAGTAAGTTGGACACTGCGAAATCACTTCTATGAATGAAAAACCATTGTTCTGAATCCCTTTTTTAATGGCGTTGGATAATTGCACGGGCTGAGCCGTGGTCCAGCGGGCCACATAGGTTGCACCTGCAGCTTTAACCATTCTGGAAAGGTTAAATGGTTTTTCAACTGCCCCGTACGGTGCTGTTGACCCGTAACTTCCCTTGGGACTGGTGGGACTGATCTGTCCACCAGTCATTCCGTAGATACTGTTGTTAATACATATGACTGTGAGGTTGATGTTACGGCGTGCTCCGTGGATGAGGTGGTTGCCCCCTATAGCTGCTGCGTCTCCATCACCTGTAAACACTACTACTTCATTTTTGGGGTTGGCCAGCTTGACACCGGTGGCAAATGATATGGGTCGGCCGTGGGTGGTATGAAGTGAGTCACATTTAACATATCCCGGTACTCGGGAGGAACATCCAATCCCTGATACCATTATCACCTTTTCAAAGTCCACATCTGCCATTTCCATACCGTTGAAGAATGTGTTCATGATAATTCCATTTCCGCATCCTGCGCAGAATATGTGGGGAAGTCTATCCTTCCTTAAGTATTTCATAAAACGGTTTTCCCTGTTCTGGTCCATCTTCTTCATCTCCATGGATGAAAATATATTATATTGATTTAATATCGATTGAAATTGATTTATATCGTTTAAATATATCGTTTGATTGTTCTATATCGATTTTAAGTGTTTTTAGTTAATTATAGTTATTTTGTGTTAAATTAAATCCATTATATAATTAATCCATCATTTACCCTTGATTTTTTCCAGGATCTCTTCTGGCAGGTGCATTTCACCACCGATCTTGGGTGCTAGTTCTGTATTTACTCCGGGAAGGATCCTTTGAATTTCATAGAATATCTGTCCCAAGTTCATCTCCACTACAATTACCCGCTGAGCTCCCTTAACAGCTTTCTGGATCATTTTCTCAGGGAATGGCCATACGACATCCATTTTAATAAATCCTGCCTTTAAACCCTGTTCTCTGGCTGCTCTAACTGCTTTGAGAGCTGATCTTGAGGGTGCACCGTAGGAGATCACAACTACTTCTGCATCATCCACATCTTCGGTTTGTATCCTTGCAATATCATTGGTATGATGCAGGATCTTGTCACATAAACGTTTAACCAGTTTGGAGTGTGCTTGTGGACTGGAAGTATCGGGGTATCCCCTTTCATCATGGGTGAGTCCAGTGATGTGCATTTTATATCCATCACCAAAGGCAGGCATGGGACTGGTTCCATCAGGCTCTGCATGGTAAGGTAAGAATTCTCCGGGTTTTTCTGTGGGCATATTCCGGGTAGTGATGTTAACTGTTTCCGGGATGCTGATCTTCTCCCTCATATGGCCCACGATCTCATCACTCATAACCATCACCGGAACCCTGTACTTCTCAGCCAGGTTGAATGCTTCCACTGTGAAATCAAAACATTCCTGTACTGATGATGGTGATAATGCTATGACTTCATAGTCTCCGTGGGATCCCCAGCGGGCCTGCATCATATCACTCTGACTGGCCATGGTGGGCTGTCCTGTGGATGGAGATCCTCGCTGCATGTTCACTATCACCAAGGGTGTTTCAGTCATTACCGCGTATCCAATGTGTTCCTGCATCAGGGAAAATCCTGGTCCTGAAGTGGCGGTCATTGCCTTCATACCCGACCACACTGCACCTATAACTGCACCCAGGGCAGATATTTCATCCTCCATCTGGACGAATGTTCCTCCCTCTCGGGGTAGAAACACTGCCATGTCTTCAGCGATTTCTGTAGATGGAGTTATGGGATAGCCGGCAAAAAAACGACAGCCAGCTTTAATTCCACCCCTGGCACAGGCTTCATTGCCCTGTATAAAATAATCCTCAGTTTTCATCCTTCTCATCCACTTTTTCATCTACTCTTATTGCCTGATCAGGACACATCATAGCACATAATTGACATTGCGTGCATTTGTCCTCATTTTCAGGTACTGGAACCTGCACACCCTTCTTGTTAAGGATTCCAGATGCCTGGTAAACCTTACGGGGACAGAACTCGGTGCAGATATTGCAACCTTTACACAGATTCTCATTAATTGTTATCATGAAATCTACCATTTTTTTATAAAATATTAGTTTTGATATTTTAAATAATTGTTGATGATTACATCCTTCATTGAGGCCACTAAATCACATCAAAAAGGACAGGATTGAGTTTAATATCTTTAATAAAGCTCATGAGTGTTAATTGCTCATAGTGTTAATTTTTTTTAATCCACTTCTTCCACATACATGAGGGGATACTGAAGTTCTTCAATGTAGTGCATGCGCACTACCACCCTGGTTTCCTGGTACCCTGATGTGACTTTCACATCCAGCATGTCTCCAGTGAGGGAAAGATACTCATATTCATTCTCGGCTTTTTCGAGCATTTCACGGTCAATTCGTACTTCAACACTATTGATGCATGGTTGTAATGTTAGGGATTCTTCAATGGCTTTTTCCAGAGAAGGAGCACTATTAATACTTACTGGCGTTCCTACAAACTGATGAAAAAGAGCTCCCATGGTGATTGCCCCCTCAAATATGGCCCGTTCACGGGTGGTGATATTCTGGAAATATTTCTCGTCACTCATCTTAAAACACCTGATTTTAAAATTCAATTTTACTGTACATTGTTATTGGGTGGACCATGACTATTTAATTAGCCATTGATCATGGACTCCCTAGAATCATTGCCTCCCCCCTTTAATCATTGCCAAAAAAATATGAAAATCAAGATCAATTAAATTTTTAACCACAATATCTGAATATTCGATATTTTAGAGAAGTATAGAATTTGAAACACTACTACATTAAATTAATTTAATTCTAGAATCCGAAACTTAAAAAGTCACTGATACGGGAAATGTTTGACTCCAATGTATCAGGGGGAATAGGGAAAAAGTATCCCAGCATCAGAAAGAAGGTTAAAGCAACTGTCAGTATGAACAGTATGATCCTGTCCTCTTTAACCGGGTAAAAATAACTTAAAATAGTGCCTCCTATCATAAATAGCAGGATTATGATAATTGCATAGTGTTGCTGTTGACTGGGGATTCTGGAAGTTTTGATGGGATAGATGTTCCCCTGTTTAGCCTCGATCATCAACCTTTCCTTGGTTGATCCCAGGGGATAGCAGGTTATTAGAAACAGTACGTTACCCTGTTCAACTGATAATCTGTAATCTGCAGGCACAATGGTACTGTTTTCAATGATGTATTCAACATAACCTATTCCAGGCCATTCCAGAGTTACGTTATCACCTGGTTGGAGCTGGTCCAGTTTCAGGAAGGGAGATCCATGTAGTGTGCGGTGTCCAAATAGAACCACAGTACCACTACCAGGTTTAGAAGATTGTGGTTCGTGATAAATTCCATAATCAACTGATTTGTTGTTAATAGCTTCATCAACACCAATTTTCGGAATTATAATGTAAGGAGTGTCTCCAGGTTGCTGGTTAATGGTTTGGGTGGCAGAATAATAATTAACTTCTACCAGTGCATACAGGGAAATTATGACCATTCCTGCTATTATAAAAAAAGTGGATATTTTCATGTGAATTCACTGATTAATATGAATCTTTGATTAGTATGTTAAATTACACTGTCGTGACTATAATGAAATCATGGATAACAGGTTACTAATTCCATTATTGCAATTTATGACTAACCATGTCCTATCGGAAGAACTTAGCGTATGTTACGCCCGCACCAATGATGATTGCACCAATCACGAATAAACCGAATGGAACACCAGTTTGCGATGTAGGTACAGTAGTATTTGTAGCGGCTGCTGCGGTGGTAGGTATGGAAGATGCTGCAGCTGCAGAACTTCCTTTAGATGTTGAACTTGAAGATGTTGCTGGCCACTGGTAAGTGTAGGAATAATGCTTGCTTTGACCAGGGTACAATGTAACATCCCATGCAGCAGTATTGGCCCATGGTACTTCTTTATCGGTGTATGTTATTTGAGGATTACTGTATGTGAGTTTTGAGTCAATTGGGACAATTGGAGCTCTCACTATCCCTGATACCTTTGGATATTTTGTATCATAATTTTTAATCCAGAAACAGAAATGACCGTTCCATGATTGAAGTTTAAGACTTGGATTTAAATACTCAATTTCATTAGGAAGGAACCATGAAGCTTGTAAACCAGGTTCATTTAGAAGGGGCCAGAAAGTACTGTTTACCTCTCCAGATTGTGCTATGTACTTTGGAGCCAGGGAACTCATTGCAGGATATGCAACCAGTTTAAAAGAAACAGTTTTAGTTTCTCCAGGTTGGATTTTCCAGCCAAGATCGTCTGTATCAATGTCAGACTGATATTTAATCATTTTTAATGCAGAAGGGTCAGTCCATGCTACTTTCCAAGTTAAAGTATCAGTACCATTTCCTAATGGATAATTTTGACTGATCTTGAAATATTCCACATGGTCATTGTTATTTTTGATGGTTACAGTTATAGTGGCCTCCAAATAAGTAAAAAGAACTTCTGAACTTTGCTCCTGAACCCAAGCTTGTTGATCTTTGGTTATGTCATCCACAGCCCAGGAAGATGAAAGGGATATACACAGGACTACCAATATCACGACCATGAATAATTTGTTGATGTTCATCTAAGCCTCTCCCCCAGTTAATCGTCGTAGTTATCCCATGTTTCTATCCGTATCCATCTATGCGGTTCCGTATATCTTTTTCAACTCAGTTACCATCCATTCCGGAGCACTCTGGGTTGGAACGGTAAGTTGCAAGTTCTGACTGTTCTGCATCAGGAACAGAGCATTTTCACGCGGAACTTCCAGCACCACCAGGTACCTTACATCCAGTTCTCCCAGGTTGGAACTCCTTTCAAAGTCAGATAGCCTCCACCCATAGGCATTGAGTAAACTGGTGACCTGTGCCTCGTTCCAGGTGTTGGATGCTGCAGCCTTGAGGAGTTCTTCAACATCTGTATTTGCGGTTTGAGTTCTACTGTTGGTCATGGTCAGAGTGTTAACTGCAATTTCCTGAGATTGTTGTAAGTTTGCAGTTACTGTTCCACTGTCTTTTGCCCTTAGAATCGCCAGAACAGTAGCTCCACTAATAGTTGGCGATGAAGTTGTTGCAGTAGAAGTTGTTGCAGTAGTAGTCGTGTTATTACCAGTTGGGGTTGTTGCAGATGTATTGGTTGTGGTCAGATAAACATCCACACTGTCACCCACATTAATCAGACCACCTGCAGCTTGAAGTCGGGTGATTATTATGGGCACCGCTACAGTGTCCGGGGTTTTGATTTCCATGTTAGACAGTACTGCTGCATCTGCCTCGTTAACAATCTTCTGAGCATCAGCAACTTTCACTATCAGGTTCTTCTGCCCACCTGCAGCATATGTGATCATTACCCTTCCATAAGGATCCTGTTTAGTTGTTATCTGTTGATTTTGATAGTCACGCCAGCTGTTAGTGGCTGGACCTATTACGTCCACCGCTAAAACCATTTCTGGTGTTGTTCCTGCGTCGATCTGTGCAAGAAGCAATGTTTTATTGTAATCCGTTGCAAGTGCACCTTTAAAGTAGGTGTTTACCTCTGTAATCTTGGTTTGCTTGGCTGCGGTCATGGCATCCTGGTAGGGTGCGAAGACCAAAAAGTAGTAACCAGCACCAACTAGTATAATAAGTATAATCCCAAATACAGCCGCACCAACCAGGGTTCTTTGATCATCATCAGAACCACCACCCAATCCTGCTGCACCACCAATAGCTCCGAAACGTCCCTTTTTCTGGGGTTGTTTCTTTAATGGTGGTTTTAAAGCGGGTTTGTCTCGGGGTTTAGGACGGGGTTTTGGCATTGGACGGGGCTTTTTATCACCAGAAGATAGTTTTCCATCATCCCCTTTACCATTGTTATTTATTTTTTCCTTGGATTTTTCAGTGGCCTTGGACACCATTCCTTTAAGACGTCCCCCGATGTCCGAGTCATCTTGTTTCCCGTCTTTTCGAAGATCAGGAACATCTTTTTTATCTTTATCCTTTTTTCCTAAGATCTTATCTAACATGTGGACCACTTCTATGAAGCCTGCCGTATAATTCCATAAGAGGCACAATTATTACATATATTATAGTGAAGATGAATAAAAGCTTTGCGGGAAGATAAGCAATTGCTGAGGAAATGTTCTGGGGCAAAATTGTTCCAATGATTAATACACTGCCACCGGCCATCAATAACATACCCCTAAATTTAGGATACTCAATGGTGCTTATCATTAACACTGCAACCACTGCCATAATGATTAATGCAAGGTCCATTCGAAACATACCTGAGAGGTAGAATGATCCTAGGATCAAGGCAGTGGTAGGTATGGGTAGTCCCACGAATTTATCTCCACCTGGAACATCACTTGAATCTGCAAGTACATTGAACCTGGAGAGTCTTAATATTCCACATATAACTATTAGGAGTGCTACTAGTATATTAAGGTATGGTATAGAATACGATTGGCACGCGCAAAACAAAAGCATTCCAGGGGCAACACCAAATGAGATCACATCCGAAAGTGAGTCCATGTTCGTGCCAAAACCATGTTCATCAACTCGGTTAGTTTTTCGGGCCACCCACCCATCTATAGAGTCAAAGATCACCGCCAGGAGCATGAACTTTGCTGCCAATATAAAGTCCCCAGTGACCACCATTACCACTGCCAGGAACCCGGAAGAAGCATTAGCTAAAGAAACAAAGTCAGCAGCAGCCACGTAATGCCTCATATTCATATTCATACTCCACTATTGATTATAAGAGTGTTATCAACTTTTTTTATGTATCTGCGCAATTATAGTCTCTCCTGCAGTTGGTTTTTTACCTTCAGTTACCATTAATTCAGTATTTTCATAGGGGATAATTAGATCAACTCTGGAACCGAATCTTATCATTCCCAGACGGTCTCCTGTTTTCACCTGGTCACCTACTTCCACGTACTGAACTATACGCCTGGCCACGAAACCAGCTATCTGTATGACACCAACTTTTCCATACTCTGAATCTATAACTATTAAATTCTTTTCATTTTCAGTAAGTACATTTCGCATGGCGATTTTAAATTTACCAGAGTAGTGTTGGGTCTTCACAATCTTTCCAGAGATGGGGGCCCTGTTCACATGAACATCAAAGGGTGACATGAAGGTACTTACCAGAACACCCTTCCCTCCAGGACTTAATATATACTCCATTAGTGGATCTTCATAGTGAACTGTTTTTACTCGATCGATTTTTCCCTTTAATACTCTACCATCTGCCGGAGCAACAATTAAACCCCCATTAGAGGGTATTTTCCGGTTAGGGTCCCTGAAAAACTGCATCAGGAAGGCTATCATTGAGAACATTATAAAACTTATAATAAAATAGCCGAAAAGAAAGGGTAAAACCGCAAGGGTTAGTAGTATGCCTGCTTTTTTTAAAGTTCCTTTGACGAACATGTGTTATCCCTGTTATCAAAAATTTAGGTTGATTAGTGCTGTATATCGGCCTTATGACCAAAAGGACATCAGCAGCACATTATAAAACTATATATAGAGTTAGCATATGATAGTAGCTTTAATCATTTACTTATAAATTTATAAATTTAATGATAATTCTTAGAACTTAATGGTAATTCAATCACTTACTTATATATTACTGAGAAATTAAAAGTAATCTCATCTAAGATTAAAAGTAAATCTCATCCATTCATGATTCAAAATTATTTATTATGTTATAAGATATAAAAGGCTTCAATGAGTTAATTATAAAAAATTTCCAATTACAAAAATAAATATTCAATATTATGTGACTAAATTTCAGAAAATAAGGGTGATTTAAACCATTGATTATAACCTTTACTTATATATATTATAGAAATTAAATTGATATGCTGAAATTTATTACATACTAATACTTACCAAAAAAAGCTAAATTCAATTTTAATAAAAGTGGTAACTGATGATTGAGAATAAAATAAAGATCCTGAGAAAAGCAGCCGAAGTTTCTACAGTACAGGATTCAGATTATATATGGTGTGTCATTGCTGGTAATGAAGACATGGTTAACAATGTAGCTTACTCTGCTATAATGGATAAAGACAGGGTTAAAGTGCTCTGCAGAGAACATGTGACCACCAGAGAATCATTTGTAACCAAAAAATTCGATTTTATCATGCTTCATGGTGAAACTAGTAAGATAAGAGAATTGAGCATGATATGTAAAGAGAATGGTGGTGCCTACCTCAAAATAGCACCTTATTATGTTAAAGATGAAGGTAATCTTCTTTTAACAGTTGGTCCTGAAAACGCCATCAAAAAATTTGTAGGGGATTGTGAAAAAAGCATGGTGAAACTTTCATTCCTGTTGGAAGATCAAACCACAGGATTCATAGAAACCGATGTTTACATAACCAATATATTACCCCGTTTCATTCGCAACACCATAGACCCTCTATTCAAAATGGCGGATGTTGCTTTATCAACAGTTTTAATATCTGCAGAAGATGAGAACGTTCAAAAAATCAAAGATATCGCCAGATCCAATAAGATATTCTTAATTGAATTTAATAAAATTTTGAAGAATTAGAAATATTAATGAAGTTTAAGGAGGATTAAAATGTTCGGTTTCGGTAAGAAAGAGGAAGTAGAAGATGATAAGAAACAAGCCTTGTCCAATACTTTGGGCATAGACTTAGGGACTCTTAACACAGTGGTGGCCAGACCATCCGGAGATAAATTTGATTTATTCAAAATACCTTCAGTAGTGGCTGTTAAAAAAGAAGACCCAAGTTACGTACTGGCAGTTGGTGAAGAAGCCAAAGCCATGCTTGGAAGAACCCCAGAGGACATTATTGCAGTAAGACCACTCAGGCAGGGAGTTATTGAAAGCATTGCTCAGGCAGAATCACTACTACTGTATTCCATGGATTTAGGTTCAGGTGAAGACACCGCAAGTATCGACCGAATTGTTGTTGGTATTCCAGGAGACGCTTCTGAAGTGGAGAAAAAAGCTGTAGAAGACATTGGAAAAAAAGCAGGAGCCAATTACGTTCTGGTGATAAGTGAAGGACTGGCAGCAGCAATAGGCGCAGGTCTTCCAATTGCAGAAGCCTCTGGTACCATGGTGATCGATATAGGTGCTGGATCCAGTGATGTGGTAGTAATCTCCCTTGGTGGAATAACCGATATTGAAACCATACGCAGCGGTGGAGATGATATAGACTCCAACATCGTTGAAAAAGTAAAAGAAATCTACAATGTAGAAATAGGTATCCACGAAGCTGAAAAAGCTAAAATAGAAGTGGGAATGGTTCACTCCGAAACTGATGGGGAAAATGGTAAAACCGTGGTTATTGGTAAATCCATGGCAACCAACAAACCAGAAAAAGTGGAAATAGATTCCCACCTGGTGGCAGATGCTGCTGAACCAATCATTGTTAGACTGGTAGATGCCCTGGCAAAAGTCCTAGAAAGAATGTCACCCGAACTCATTTCCGGTGTTTACAACAAAACAGTAGTAGTAGGTGGAACTTCCCAGCTTAAAGGACTTAAAGAACGTATCTATGAGGAAGTAGGTGTTCCCGTAGAGATCTCAGATGATCCAATGACTGTGGTTGCAAAAGGAACTGCAATCGTGGCTGCTGAACCACGTGCACTGGAACCAGAAGTACGTCTTAAAGCCATGAAATAAATATTAAAAAAATATTTGTGATTAAATCGGGCTGTTATCCCTTAAAACAAGATTTCAAAAAAAAGATTTCTAAAGAGGATAACATTATCCCCCTTTAAATCACAACCTATTTTAGGATGCCTATTTTAAGTTAATTTAGGGTATATCCATTTTATAAAAAGGCATATGCCTTTTAAAAAAAAATTAAAGATAAATTATTAAAAATATTGAAATCCATGAAAATATTAGGAATAGATGAAGCAGGCCGAGGATCTGTTTTAGGCCCCCTGGTTGTTTGTGGTGTTGCTGTGGAGGAAGATCGAGTTAAATATCTTGAAAGGCTCGGTTTAAAGGATTCCAAGAAGATTTCACCCAAAAGGAGACTATCTTTATCCAGAAAGATAGAAAGAATCGCAGAATGTCATACTGTAAACATAACTGCCCTGGATATAGACACACTACGATCACGGGATGTTAACCTGAATGAGATTGAAAAAATCGCCATTAATCAGATCATTGGTAATTCTAACCCATCCACTTGTTTCATTGATTCCATGGATGTTAAACCAGAAAGACTGGCCAGTGAACTGGAAAGCATGCACTCACAACTCAATGTAGTGTCTGAACATAAGGCAGATGACCGTTACCCTATTGTCTCTGCAGCATCCATTGTAGCCAAGGTGGAACGTGACCGGGCCATACAAAATATTCGCAAAACATACCCAGATGTAGGATCCGGTTATCCCAGTGATCCCAAGACCATTGAATTCTTAAAAACAATCAGCCAGGAGACACCGAATGAGTTACCAGAATTCATACGCAGGTCATGGGCTACGGTTGAAAGAATATTAAAATAATATTAAGGTTAATTAGATTTATTTGAATACTTGGACTAATGGAATAATTGGAATTGGAATACTGAAATTATTAAATCAAATACAATTCATGATAACATTTCTCAAAATCAAATATAATTAAATCCACATTAAACTAATACGAGGATAAGATGATCTACGAATTTTTCGCAGGCTCCTTTGCCACTATAATGGAGATGTTCAAAAGTGGAGGAGTCATCACTTACATCATTACCCTAATCGGAATTTATGGAATATATTCTTCTGTAGAGAAAATATACTACCTCCGCAAGATATCCATGGTAGGATTACCCCAGATCATGGGAGAAGTTAACAAAGCCATGGAAAGAGGTGGTTCTCTGGAAGCATTACGTTCCATAGGACGTTACCAGAATCCTATTTCTAAAATAGTTGCAGAAGCCCTTAAAATCGGTTTTCGTAACAACAGAGAAGTTGAAGATGCCATGGAAAGGGTGTTCATTGTGGAAATGAGCCGTATGACCAAAGGACTGGACACCATACGAACCATTATTGAAATAGCACCCCTTTTAGGATTGATTGGAACTGTTCTGGGAATGTGGTATACATTCAAAGCAATGGGAGTAAATGCCAGCCCAACTGGTATGGCTGAGGGTATTTACGTGGCACTTATTACCACCATTGCAGGTTTAGCAGTGGCCATAATTATCCTCCCACTATACACTCATATTAACAGTAAAATAGAGCATGAACTGGATAAAATAGAAATCGCCAAAAAAATGACCAACTGGCGAACTGCAGAGATGCGCATAAAAGTGGATTCAGATATTGAAAATGCAATTACTGCCTTAAAAGAATCTGATGGTATTTTAGAAGTGAAGGAACTTCATCAGGATAAAGAAGCTAACATCTGGATTTCACTGAACCCCCACATGCTGGAAAAAAGTATTGGCAACATAATTAAGGAAAAATGTAATACCGAAGCCAGGATTGTGGAAAGTAAGCTAAAACAGTGAAAATTTAAAATCAGTTAATTTCAAATAAACAGCAAATTTCAAATAAATAATTGTTAAATACCGAATTTCAAATAAATTTAATTAAAACATAGATAATTCAAAGTAATTAAATCCACAAAATAATTATATCCCTAATCGAAAAACCCAATTTCGAATTATCACAACATAAAACTGTAAAATTGATAATAAACTAAATAATAAAGTAAATTAAGGGGAATTTGAAAATGACTATAGATACCAGTAGTTACCGCAGAAAACTGCGCAGTAAACAGGCTAGGGTTAACCTGGTTCCCCTCATTGATGTTATTTTTACTATTCTCATATTTCTCATGGTTACCAGTAGTTTTCAGGTTGCCGCTGACTCCAGTGCAGGTAAACCACAGGTAAGTCAAAGTAGTGGCAGTTCAGAATACTACCTTTTCCCAGTGACTGGTCTTAAAACCGTCACTGTCAATGGAGTGGATATGTCCAAAGATATCCGTAACAGTGCCATTGCAATCCATACTCAAGTAATTGATGAAGGAGAAATCATTATAAAGCCCAAAGAAGGATCCATCATCATCACCACACCTGCAGGGATGAGTCCAGATAAGGCCGTTAATATTCCCTCTACCTGACCCCACCTGTTGACCTATGACTATTTACTGAATGATACATAATTACAATAAACTCCGTGAACTTTTTATGAAGTTTGCAGATATTTAGGATTGTAAACTCTAGGATTGTAAACTCTAGGATTGTAAACTCTAGGATTGTAAACTCTAGGATTGTAAACTCTAGGATTGTAAACTCTAGGATTGTAAACTCTAGGATTGTAAACTCTCATATTACATAATCACTTTAAAATTTGAAGAGTGAATATTGGAAAGGTGAAATAAATGTATCTAGGAAGAATATTGGCAGTTGGAAGTAACAAAACAGGTAACTTTGTGGCGTATAGGGTGTCCAGCCGTTCATTTCCCAACAGGATGACCAGCACTTTCCCTGAACGGGTGGCTGTGGTGCCGAAGGAAGGATTTGAAAAGGATGTTTTTGTCAGTCCCTACATAGCTTACAATTGTATCCGTCTGGTGGATGATGTGGCAGTGGTTTCCAATGGTTCCCATACCGATGTCATTGCTGAAAAAATCGCATCTGGTATGAGTATCCGGGATTCTCTGACCCTTTCACTCATGACCATGGACTACGAAAAGGATGACTTTAACACTCCCCGGATTGCAGGAGCTACCACATTAGATGGAGACTCATATATTGGCATTGTTACCCATGAAAAAGTCCAGGTGGAAAAGGTCCCTAAGGGTGAATCCAGTTACATTGCTACTTATGAACACATCCAACCCAACAAAGTGGAATTTACTGCAGGAAACGTCACAGAAGCTGCTCAATTCATAATGGATGGAGGTAAATTCGCAGAATTCACCAATCCAGTAACTTCTGCCGCTGCATTCGGTGAAAACAGTTGGGAATTGGATTCAATCTAATCAGGTGAACATTCAACGGTTAAAAAAATTTCCAACAATTTTTTTTAAATTAGAATTCTATTCACGTTAAAACTTTCACAGATAAAATTCATCAAAAAACCTGCTGTTTATTAATGTAATCAGTGAATTATGTAAACTGAATTTTGAATCCACAAATTATGTAAACTGGAATTATTTAACCAGAATATTTATGTAATCTGTGAGTAGTGACACTACACTGATAGAAAAATGAATTATTATAAATTTATTAAAAATATCCCCATCATGTGAAACTATGGAAATTAAAATTATAGGAATCAAAGGCATTCCCCTCATTAAAACTGGAGATGATCTATCCCAACTTATTTTAAAGGCGGCAGAACTGCAGGATATCCAACTGGATAATGAGGATATTCTGGTTATTGCTGAAACTGCAGTGGCCAAAGCTGAAGGCAATTTAATCCATCTAGAAAATATTAAACCAAGCCAAAATGCCAGAGAAATTGCCGAAATAACAGGGAAAGATGCAAAGTTGGTTGAAGCAATAATTAAGGAGTCAAACGAAATCGTTAAGGTTGGACCTGACTTCATTATTTCAGAAACTAAACATGGTTTTGTGTGTGCCAATGCTGGTATTGATGAATCCAATGTGGATAAAGGGCTGGCAACACCCATACCACTGAATCCCGATAACAGTGCCCAGATGATAAGGGAAACATTAGAAAAAACTACTGGGAAACGTGTTGCAGTAATAATATCTGACACACAGGGCAGAGCATTCCGCGAAGGTGCTATTGGAACAGCTATTGGTATTTCAGGGATGTTACCAACATGGGATCGTTGTGGTGAACTTGATTTATATGATAGAGAGCTTCAAACGACCAGTATAGCTGTTGCTGATGAATTATCATCTGCAGCATCCCTGGTCATGGGTCAAGCCAATGAAGGGATACCAGTAGTTATCATTCGCGGTGTTAGTTACTTCCAGAAACTCAGAAATGAATCTGCCACCATAAAACCATTAATAAGGCCCAAAAAATACGATGTTTTTCGTGAATAAACTGTTTTCTAAACAAACATTATCTAAACCAGCACACAAAGAGATCATTTAGAACTTATGGAATAATATTGAATAATATGGAAATATCGAATTAATATGGAATGATTTAGAACTGTGAATAAACTTCATAGAAAGAAAAACTTCATAGAATTAATGAGGAAACTTTGAAGAAAAATTTAAGGATGATGAAATTTTTAAATAAGAAAACTTTTTAAGAAAAATGCTTTATAAAACAATTTGGCATTCTTTATAAAACACTTTGGTTTTATGAATACATTTGATTCTATGAAACATTGCTGAAATGATTGAATTATCTGAAATGATCGAATTATGAGTTGATCTTATGCCTGTTAATCAGATTGAAACACAACTGGAAGCTATAACCACCACCATTGCTTATCTAGAAAAAAAGGGTTCTTGTGACCCGGAAGTTCTGAAAGAACTGAAAAATGAGCGAACTCGCCTTTTAAATGAACTGAATGTTCATTAAATAGACTATAATCCTTTAATAATTATACAGTCCATTTAATAATAGTGTTGAGTGAACTGTATTTGAACCAATACTGATAATTAGTTTATGCGTTGATAAAAATGATAAACGTGCTTTCCGGTGGAACCGGCACTCCAAAACTCCTTCAAGGTATGATGGGGTTGGTAAATCCTGAAGATATCACGGTAATCGTGAACACAGTGGAGAATGATTATTTCTCTGGAGTTTACGTGGCCCCTGATGTGGATACAGTGCTTTACACCCTGGCCGGGATCATCAACGAAGACACCTGGTACGGGGTTAAGGATGATAGTTTTATAACCCATGACCGGTTAAAGGAAATCGGGTGTCCAGAAACCCTAAAAATCGGAGATCGAGACCGGGCCCTGAAAATCCAGAAAACAATATTAATGAAAGAACATTCCCTATCTGAAGCTGTAGATACTCAGAGAAAGGAACTGGGAATCAAGTCCAGAATAATTCCCATGAGCAACCAGCAATCCCACATCACCATAACTACCAATCTAGGTGAAATGGAATTCCACCAGTTCCTGGTTGAAAACCAGGGAAAACCAGAAGTACTTAAGATCAGTTATCAGAAGGTTGATCCTGCTCCCGGTTTAATAGAGTCAATTGAAAACTCAGATATGGTGGTTATTGGACCTTCAAATCCCATAACATCCATTGGACCCATAATATCAGCCAAAGGTGTTCGGAAAGCTCTTGAAAATTCTTACGTTGTTGGTGTATCTCCCATAGTTGGTGATAAACCAGTTAGCGGTCCGGCAGCTAAGTTTATGCAGGCTATGGGTCATGAAGTTTCGTCTCTGGGCGTGGCTGACATATATAAAGATTTTATGGATAAATTCATAATTGACCTGGTGGATAGAGATCATCAGGAAGAAATAGAAAGACTAATATCAGATGTCATGATAACAGAGACCATCATGACCAATGTCATAGATAAGACAAATTTAGCCAGATGTATTTTGGGTGAAAATGTATGATACAAATGACTTTAATTCAGATTGACAACTACGGACCCTGGACTGTTACCCCCAAACCACGGGCCGAAGCAGACCTGCAGATATTGCAGGCAGAATTATACGCCGACCTGCAAAGGCAATTCGCAGTCAAAGGGGGACTGGTTTTCTTCACCCGCTTTGATAACATGCTGGCGGTTACCAACGGAGTGGACATGGATCACCATCTGCGTATCCAAAGGTCCATCAACAACCGTTACCCTATAACCGTGAGTATGGGTGTGGGAACTGCCGAAACTCCCTACGAAGCACAGAGAAGCGCCACCAGTGCACTTCAAAAATATGGTGGAGCCCAATCAGAGGACCGCAGCGAAATCCTGGCCATTGAAGGCCTGGTGAAACCAGATGACAGCTTTGTGCAGATTGCCCATATTGATATAAACGGAATCACCGATTCCTTAACCGATATCATTCCCGCATATGACACTTCGTTTATAGTTAATCGAGTTCAGCACTTCCTCATGAAAAAATTAATTGAAAAAGGATCTTTGCTCTTTTTCATTGGTGGAGATAACTTCATGTCTCCATGTAATGGTATGAATCCTGAAGGACTGCTCACCATAATCGAAGAGATTGAAGAAGAAATCAACATCGCCCTGAAAGCAGGTGTTGGAAAGGCACCTACCGCTGAAAAAGCAGCTAACCTCGCTGATCTGGCCTTAGAAGAAATTCGGGATGGTTGCACCTACAATCTGGTTCATGTTATGAAGGAATAAATTTATACACATACCTGAAAATTTTTATAAAAAAGTTAATGGATAGTATTAAAAAATAGTGGATTGTATTGTCCTTCCAGTATCAATTTAAAAAATTAAACTGTTCATGATATTGAAGCTTCATGAGCAGTTGATGCTAATTATACTAACCTTATGATCAATCAAAGATTTTGATTGACTCACTTAATTACAATACATATATTTTAAGAACATATTGGAGTGGAATTTATTGAAGTCCTAGCTCCCATGGCAGGTATCACCGATGGTACTTTTTGCCGGGACATTTCAACGCTTGGGTTTGACATGGTGACCTTGGGAGGTTACAATGCTGATCAACCCACTCACAATGCAGGACAGAAAATCCTGGCACGTGGAAGAGCGGAGTTTGACTTAAACCCAGGGGAGTTAATTTCTCACCTGGAAAAAGAAACACTTCTCCTTAAAAGTCAGGACACATGGAACGGCATAGTTTCAGTTAATCTCCGCGCCATGACTCCAGACCCTATTATTGAAGTTTCCAGACTTAAAAATGTGGATGTAGTGGAGATCAACGCCCACTGCCGACAACCAGAAATAACTGATCTGGGCTGTGGACAGGCCCTCCTAAATAACCAGCCCCATCTGGAAAAATTCACCAGAGACGTGGTGAAAAAGGCAAAGAGTAAAGTATCTGTGAAGATACGGGCAAATGTCCCAGGTGTAGACGAAATTAAAACAATTCAGGCCATTGATCATGCTGGAGCGGATTATTTACATGTAGATGCCATGAAACCTGGTTTTAACTCAGCAGATTTTGATCTGATTAAATCCATCCGTCCAGAAACTTCTATGTTCATCATTGGTAACAATTCAATTAGGGATGTTGAATCCGCCCAGAAAATGTTGGCTGCTGGTGCAGATGGAATATCAATTGCCAGAGCTGCCATTGGTGGAACACTATCCTTTGATCTATCCCTAATATAGCAGTGAATATTTTTTTATATATAAAATTTTTAATATGAAATCATATAAATTAAAAACAATGGATCAAAATAATAAGAGAACATAAGGCCCATAAGATAAACTACTCATTTAATTTATTATTATTGAAAAAGGTGGTTAAATGTCTTTTATAGAATTGGAAAACGTCACCAAGACCTTTGATGGTGTAGAAATCCTGAAAAACCTGAACATAACCATAGAGGAAGGCGCTGTCCTGGGTATTCTGGGAAGAAGTGGCTCTGGAAAGTCTGTCCTCATAAACATGTTAAGGGGAATGAAGGACTACCGCCCCACCGAAGGCCGAATCATTTATAATTTGGCTGTTTGCCCCGAATGTCTGAGGGTGGAACCACCTTCAATGGCAGGAAAGCTCTGTGGATGTGGATGTAATTTTGAAGCTCAGAAAGTTGATTTCTGGCATGCAGATCGTAAACTTTTCGCTGCAGTCAAACGTCGTATTGCCATCATGCTCCAGAGAACATTTGCTCTTTACGAGGATGACACAGTTATCGATAACGTTATAAAATCAATCACTGGACATGACGAAGAAGAAAGCACCTACATGGCCATTGATCTTCTGGATATGGCCCAGATGACCCACAGGATCACCCATATAGCACGTGATCTTTCAGGTGGAGAAAAACAGAGAGTGGTTCTGGCCAGGCAGATCGCCAAGGAACCAATGATATTTTTAGCTGACGAACCCACCGGTACACTTGACCCTCAGACTGCGGAATCCATCCACCAGGCCCTGATTAAAGGGGTAAAAGAAAAGGGAACCACCATGGTCATCACCTCCCACTGGCCAGAAGTAATGCGACAACTATCCGATTACGTGATCTGGCTGGAGAAGGGAGAAATTGTGGAAGAAGGAGACCCTGAAACTGTGGTGCAAAGTTTCATGGAACAGGTGCCCCTCCCGGAAAAGAAAACCGAATTCAAGGCCGGTGGCCCCATCATAAAAATGGAAGGAGTGAAAAAACACTACTACTCCATTGATCGGGGAGTGGTTAAGGCTGTGGATGGTATAGATCTGGAAGTAGATGAAGGAGAAATATTTGGAGTGGTTGGACTCTCAGGAGCAGGTAAAACCACCCTTTCCCGTATTCTTTACGGCCTCACCGATCCCAGCAGTGGTCAGATAATGGTCAAGTTAGGGGACAACTGGATCGACATGACCGAAAAAGGTATATTCGGCAGAGGCCGTGTTAAACCCTACCTTGGAATATTACACCAGGAGTACAGCCTTTACCCCCACAGAAATGTTTTAGGAAACCTCACCGAAGCAATTAGTCTGGAATTACCCGCAGAATTTGCTAAAATGAAAGCATTATACGTATTGAATGCCGTGGGTTTCGATGAAGCTTATGCTGAAAAGATAATCACCAAATATCCGGATGAGTTAAGTGGAGGAGAAAGACATCGGGTGGCACTGGCCCAGGTTCTAATTAAAGAACCAAATATCGTCATTTTAGACGAACCCACCGGTACCATGGACCCCATAACCAGGGTACAGGTTACTGATTCAATCAGAAAAGCAAGGGATGAACTTAAACAAACTTTCCTCATTATAAGCCATGATATGGACTTTGTGCTGGATGTTTGTGACCGCGCAGCCCTCATGAGAGGTGGAAAGATCCTGAAAATTGGTCTACCCCAGGATATTGTTGAAGATTTAACCCCTTCAGAAAAAGAAAAAATGTTAAAGGAGGAATAAGATGGTATGGGAAAATTCACCATCACATGTATGTCGAGGTGGAGACAAGAGAGCCTTAACATTCTGTTGTCCTCCTGTTAAGCCTTGCCCTATAGTATTCGCTCTTGAAGAAGCAGAGATGACTCCTCAAGAGTACATTGAGATTAAAGAAAAATTTGGAGAAAAAACCCGTCTGGGTGAGGGTGAAGGAACCTGTTTCGGATCCCTGGTATGGTGCTGTAAACCATCCAAACCATGCCCACTACGGGACATGGTACTGCGCAGGATCGATATGAGTCCTGAAGAGTACATGGATCTAAAACACCAGTTATCACAGGAACTGGTAGGTCATGAAACCGTAAATAATAAAGAGAGTATTAAAGCTCTTTCTGATACATTTGGTGTTTCCAATGAGGAAGCAACACAGGTTCTTTCAGAGTGTGGTAACGACCTGAAAACCGCAATTAAGGTTCTCAGGATGAAAAATCTGGAGTTATAAACCAGGGAGTGTTACCCATGGGATGGACCCCCCTCTACCTGGAGATGCAGGATAAAAACGTCCTGGTGGTTGGAGCAGGGGAGGTTGGGCAAAGAAGAGCGCTCCGTTTCCTGGAGGCTGGTGCTAATGTGACTATGACTGGAGGTCATATTCCACACGAGCTCGAAGAAGTGGGAGTTATTCCCCAACTCCGTTCAGAGCTTTCGAAATGGGTTGAGTGGGCTGATCTGGTGGTGGTGGCCAGTGGAGATCAGCAGTTAAACCAGGAAGTGGCCCATTTAGCTAAAGATAAGCTCATTAACCGTGCGGACCATCCTGAAGAGGGTAATTTCATTGTTCCATCCTCTTTTTTTATTAAAGATGTGCAGTTTTCCATTTTCACCCAGGGTAAAAGTCCAATTATGGCACGACAGCTGCGAAAACGTATTCAGGCCTTGATTCAGGAAGAAGACATTTTAAAGATGGAACTTCAGCATTTCACCCGCCAGTTACTCAAAGGAAAAGTGCATGATCAAAAAAACCGCCGCGATTATTTATACCAAATATTAAATGACAAGAAGATTAATGAATTTTTAGATAAAGGTGAACTGGAAGAAGCCCAGGATTACGTTACCTTTCTTCTGGAAACCCAAGATTGATACATAAATATTAATTTCAAACTACAATCGGAAGACAATCTTGACCATTATTATTACAAAGTTAACTTAGAGTAATATAATTAATTATGAAAACCTAACGTTTTTCAGTTTCAGGAGGGCCAGAGTGATTCTTAACATCAGGATCGACCATAAAACAGCGGATATTCGCAAAATAGAGGAATCCACCCATAAACTGGATGAAATATTCGCGAAAATACAGGAAGATCACTCAGTACAGGAGTACATCCTTCTAAAAACCTGTAACCGTGCTGAACTTTACCTGATTCTGAATGAATGTTCTCTGGATTACCACTGGGGCGGCCTGGTAGTCGAAAAAAATGAAAAAGCCCTTGAACATGTTCTTAAACTTTCCTGCGGATTGGAATCCATGATCATTGGAGAGGATCAGATACTGGGCCAGTTAAAAGAGGCACATAAAACCAGTATCAAGGAAAACCATTGTGGTCCAGTTTTAGGGACCATCTTCACCAAGGCAGTACACGTAGGACAGGCAGTGAGGAAGAAAACACGAATAAACCAGGGATCAGTTTCCATTGGTTCTGCAGCAGTGAATCTAGCAGAATCGGTTTTAGGTGATCTCAAATGCAAGAAAGTGCTGATTATTGGGGCAGGTAAAATGGGAACCCTGGTGGCTAAAGCTCTGGTGGAAAAGCACCTCAAGGCCATTGTAGTGGCTAACCGTACTTATAATCGGGCAGTTTGTCTTGCTAAGGAATTAGAGGGAAGTGCAATTCATTTTGACCGTCTGGCTGAGGCTATGTATGATGCAGATGTGATTATATGTGCAACCGGAGCCCCTCACCCCATACTTACACGAGAAAAGGTGGAAGCATCTGTTCCTGCTGAAAACCTGGAGAAAATGGTGATGGTTGATATTGCCAATCCAAGGGATATTGAGGAAGATGTAGCTCAGCTGGGAGTGAGACTCTACAATATAGACGATCTCCGCGATATTGCCGATAAAAACAGGAAAATGAGGGAGCGCGAGGCATGTGAAGCTGAAAAGATCATTGCGGAGGAGTTGCAGCTTTTGGAAACATCCTTGCGGCATCTGGAAGTTAAACCCATTATTGGAGATATCAGATCCCAGGCCGAAGTAATCAGGCAAAGAGAAACCAAAAAAGCACTTCGCATGCTGGGAGACATGAACGGTAAGGAGAAAGTGGTTGATGACCTTACCAAAGTGGTAGTTGATCGTGTTTTTTATGATATAATCCATAATTTAAGAGAAGCAGCAGAAAATGGTGATAAGGATGTTTTAGAAGCTGCCCAAACTATTTTTAAAAAATAAAATTTAATTAAGGATTGATTTAGCTTAATTAAGGATTGATTTAACGGTTAAATTTATTTAAAATAAATTTGCTTATTCTTTCTAAGCTTTTTTTAATTATTTCCATTCTATTCAGTTTTTTCTTTAGTAGTTAGAAAATGGTATAAACCAAAAATCCCCTGTAACAATGAGGCAAACCCGATAAAACTTAATATTATAAGGAATATCTCAGGTATTTGCACTAATTTCAGTTCCACTGCTGCTAAAACCAATCCCCCTGCCACTGTAAACAGAACATTTTCTAGAATCTTATTTTCCATATTTAATCACATTTTTAAATCTGATTCTTCAATTGAATTTTAAGATGTGAATTTTAAAAATTGCCCTTAACTTTCTTAATGTTTAATCAATAGCAACATCATGGAAATGACCATTACAGATGGATTCTCATTTTTAACCAAGTTTATAATTTATCAAATCATTGGTCGCCTATTTTTCGAGAAATTATGATCCATTGACTATATCTCATCTCACTAATTAGGAATTGCTTTTAAGATTTATTTAATAAATGGAAGTTTAGGTAATTATTTTAAAATTTAAGATGAGTTTATCATTATCTTAACTCCTCAATCTTTCAAATATTCCAAACAAAAGAGTATCATTCACTAGATTCATTCTAAGCTCAAAAAATAATTTAAATATTGCAGATATACGTTGAATATTTGCAATAAAAGGTTTAAAATGTAATTCAGGATGTAGTTATCTGAAAAAATCTTTTCAAGGAGTTCTTCGGAAATTTTGGAAAGGATTGATATCCAGTTGTATATTGAGAATCGTATTGTTGTTGGTTTTAACATAGTTAAAGTGATCACTTCACTATTCGGGATGGATTCTATTTTTGATTTTATTTCTGGAGAGGAATAACCAGATAATGTGGCCCTGGTGTTTTGTATTCTATCTTCATAGCATATTTTGCCATCTACCAGGATCTGGTTACAAATAGATATGGTATTTGTAAATGGAGAACGGTTGTAAACATAAGGAATAATTTGTATAATGGTTCCCTTTTCAAACTGCCCTATTGAATAAGTCAAGGAGCTGTAGGGTTCAATATATCCATTTACAATATCATCAAATGTTTGACCGTCAGGAGTGTAAATATGGATGTAATAAACCACGTATACAAGTCCGGAGCCTTCATTGTGAATAACCAGAACATTCTGATGGGTTGAAGTGATTATTGGGCTACTTACAGCATTGACTGTTAATGACACTTGTGCAGTGTCAAAGCCTCCGTTACCATCACTAACTATATAACTGAAACTATCCGGACCAGCGTAGTGATTGTTAGGAATATAAGTTATTGTACCATTAGGATTTATAATTATACGACCATTTAATGGATTAATTGCCGTGCTAATACTTAAAGTATCTCCTTCTATATCTACATCATTATTTAAGACTTGCACAATAATTGTCCCATCCTCATCAACTACTGCACCATCATCATGGGCCACTGGGGCATCATTTACTGGATTGACTGTTACATAAACGTTTACTGTCTTTGTTCCGCCATTACTGTCACTAACTGTGTAACTGAAATTATCATGATCATACCAATCAGAGTCAGGAGTGTAAGTTATGGTATTATCTGGATTTATCACTGCTGTTCCATGGGCTGGTGTGCTTACAGCAGTCACAGTAAGATAGTCACCTTCAACATCACTATCATTATTCAAAACAGGAATAACAACCGCAACATCCTCATCAGTACTTACTGAATCATCCACAGCCACAGGAACATCATTCACCGCAACAACATTTACATTAACAATCGCTGTTGAACTAGAAATTCCATCAGAAATAGTGTAACTGAAACTATCCAAACCATTATAATTTGCATCAGGAGAGTAGGTTATTGAATCGCCATTATTAATTACACTACCATGCGAAGGCCCAGAAGGAATATCCAACACAAACAAAACATCCCCCACATCCACATCACCATCATTACCCAAAACAGGAATAACAACCGCAACATCCTCATCAGTACTCACCGAATCATCCACAGCCACAGGAACATCATTCACACCATAAACCACCACAATAACCATACTTGTTGCTGTACCCCCATGACCATCACTAATTGTATACGTGAAACCATCAGAACCAAACCAGTTAACATCGGGAGTATAAGTCACAGTGCCATCACCATTCAAAACAACACTACCATGACCAGCAACACCCCCACCCGAAACTACGAGACTATCACCATCCACATCACTATCATTACCCAAAACAGGAATAACAACTGAATTATCCTCATCTGTACTCACTGAGTCCGCTACAGCCACGGGAACATCATTCACACTGTTAACCATTACATTAACAGTAGCTGTTGCTGTGCCACCATGACCATCACTAATAGTATACGTGAAACCATCAGAACCAAACCAATTAGCATCAGGGGTATAGGTCACCGTATAACCACCATTAATAACAACAATTCCATGAACCGGTGTGCTAACACCAATCACAGCCAAAGGACCATCCTCAACATCTTCATCATTACCCAAAACAGGGATAACAACTGGATTATCTTCATCTGTACTCACTGAGTCCGCTGCAGCCACAGGAGCATCATTCACACTGTTAACCATTACATTAACAGTAGCTGTTGCTGTGCCACCATGACCATCATTAATAGTATACGTGAAACCATCAGAACCAAACCAGTTAGCATCAGGTGTATAAGTCACAGTGCCATCACCATTCAAAACAACACTACCATGACCAACAACACCCACACCAGACACCGTAAGACTATCACCATCAGAATCACTATCATTACCTAAAACAGGAATTACAACTGGATTATCTTCATCAGTACTTACTGAGTCAGCGGCAACCACAGGAACATCATTCACACCAGAAACCACCACAGTAACCATACCATTAGTAAGACCACCATGACCATCACTAATTGAATAAGTAAAACTGTCAGAACCAAACCAATTAACATTGGGAGTATAGGTCACAGTGTTATCACTATTCAAAACAACACTACCATGACCAGCAAAACCCACACCCGTAACTACGAGACTATCACCATCAACATCATTATCATTACCCAAAACATTGATAACAACTCGAGTATCCTCAACAGCACTCACAGAATCAACAGCAGCCACAGGAACATGATTAACATGAACCGACTCATTCACAACCACATAAACAACACCAACAACACTACCACCACGACCATCACTCACAGTATAAACAAAACTATCCAAACCATGGAAACCCACATCAGGAGCATAGGTCACTGAATTACCATTATTCGTAACCATACCATGACCAGCAACACCCACACCAGACACCGTAAGACTATCACCATCCACATCACTATCATTACCCAAAACATTGACAACCACAGGAACATTCTCATCAGTACTTACAGAATCAGCAGCAACCACAGGAACATCATTCACACCAGAAACCACCACAGTAACTGTACCAGTAGCTAAACCACCACGACCATCACTTACAGTATAGGTGAAACTGTCAGAACCAAACCAATTAACATCAGGCGTATAAGTCACAGTATTATCACCATTCAAAACAACATTACCATGACCAGCAACACCCCCACCCAAAACCGTGAGACTATCACCATCCACATCACTATCATTACCTAAAACAGAAATAACAACCCGAGTATCCTCAGAGGTACTAGCAACATCTGCCATAGCCACAGGATTACTGTTCACAACAACAACTTCCCTCACAGTCACATAAACAACACCAGTAACACTTCCACCATGACCATCACTAATCACATAGGTGAAACTATCCAAACCATGGAAACCAGCATCAGGAGTATAAGTGACTGAATTACCATTATTCATAACCATACCATGACCAGCAACACCCACACCCAAAACCGTGAGACTATCACCATCCACATCATTATCATTACCCAAAACATTGATAATCACAGGAACATTCTCATCAGTACTTGTAGAATCAGCAGCAGCCACAGGAACATCATTCAGAGGATTAACCATTAAATAAACCATACCATTAGCAAGACCACCATGACCATCACTAATTGAATAAGTAAAACTGTCAGAACCAAACCAATTAACATCGGGAGTATAAGTCACAGTATTATCACCGTTCAAAACAACACTTCCATGAACAGCACTACCTACACCCGAAACTACGAGACTATCACCATCAACATCATTATCATTACCCAAAACAGAGATAACAACCCTAGTATCCTCAACAGCACTCGCAGAATCAAAAGCAGCCACAGGAACATGATTAACATGAACCGACTCATTCACAACCACATAAACAACACCAGTAACACTACCACCACGACCATCACTCACAGTATAGCTGAAACTATCCAAACCATGAAAACCAGCATCAGGAGCATAGGTCACTGAATTACCATTATTCGTAACCATACCATGACCAGCAACACCCACACCCGAAACTACGAGACTATCACCATCAACATCACCATCATTACCCAAAACATTGATAATCACAGGAACATTCTCATCAGTACTAACCGTGTCAACAGCAGCCACAGGAACATCATTCACACCAGAAACCACCACAGTAACCATACCATTAGCTAAACCACCACGACCATCACCAATTGTGTAAGTAAAACTGTCAGAACCAAACCAGTTAGCATCAGGCGTATAAGTCACAGTGCCATCACCATTCAAAACAACATGCCCATGACCCGCAACACCCACACCCGAAACTACAAGATTATCCCCATCCACATCACTGTCATTACCTAAAACAGAAATAACAACCCGAGTATCCTCAGGAGTACTAGTAACATCTGCCATAGCCACAGGATTACTGTTCACAGCAACAACTTCCCTCACAGTCACATACACAACACCAGTACCACTACCCCCATGACCGTCACTTACCGTGTAAACAAAACTATCCAAACCATAAAAACCAGCATCAGGAGTATAAGTCACTGAATTACCATTATTCGTAACCATACCATGACCAGCAACACCCACACCCATAACTACGAGACTATCACCATCAACATCACTATCATTACCCAAAACATTGACAATCACAGGAACATTCTCATCAGTACTCGCAGAATCCGCAGCAGCCACAGGAACATCATTCACACCAGAAACCACCACAGTAACCATACCATTAGTAAGACCACCATGACCATCACTAATTGAATAAGTAAAACTGTCAGAACCAAACCAATTAACATTGGGAGTATAGGTCACAGTGCCATCACCATTCAAAACAACACTACCATGACCAGCAACACCCACACCCGAAACCGTGAGACTATCACCATCCACATCACTATCATTACCCAAAACAGAAATAACAACCCTAGTATCCTCAACAGCACTCACAGAATCAAAAGCAGCCACAGGAACATGATTAACATGAACCGACTCATTCACAACCACATAAACAACACCAACAACACTACCACCACGACCATCACTCACAGTATAAACAAAACTATCCAAACCATAATAACCAGCATCAGGAGTATAGGTCACTGAATTACCATTATTAATAACCGTACCATGACCAGCAACACCCACACCAGACACCGTAAGACTATCACCATCCACATCACTATCATTACCCAAAACATTGATAATCACAGGAACATTCTCATCAGTACTTGTAGAATCAGCAGCAGCCACAGGAACATCATTCACACCAGAAACCACCACAGTAACCATACTTGTTGCTGTACCCCCATGACCATCACTAATTGAATACGTGAAACTATCAGAACCAAACCAATTAGCATCAGGTGTATAAGTAACAGTGCCATCACCATTCAAAACAACACTACCATGACCAGCACTACCTACACCAGAAACCGTAAGACTATCACCATCAGAATCACTATCATTACCCAAAACAGAGATAACAACCCGCGTATCCTCAACAGCACTCACAGAATCAAAAGCAGCCACAGGAACATGATTAACATGAACCGACTCATTCACAACCACATAAACAACACCAACAACACTACCACCATGACCATCACTAATCACATAGGTGAAACTATCCAAACCATGGAAACCCACATCAGGAGTATAGGTCACTGAATTACCATTATTAATAACCGTACCATGACCAGCAACACCCACACCCATAACTACGAGACTATCACCATCCACATCACTATCATTACCCAAAACATTGACAATCACAGGAACATTCTCATCAATACTAACCGTGTCAACAGCAGCCACAGGAACATCATTCACACCAGAAACCACCACAGTAACCATACCAGTAGCTAAACCACCACGACCATCACTTACAGTATAGGTGAAACTGTCAGAACCAAACCAATTAACATCAGGAGTATAAGTCACAGTATTATCACCATTCAAAACAACACTTCCATGACCAGGAACACCCACACCCGAAACCGTGAGACTATCACCATCTACATCTATATCATTACTTAAAACAGGAATAGTAACCCTAATGTCTTCAATAATTCCAATCCAGTCATCTGTAGTCTCTGGATTAGTATTACCATTAACCGTTACGTACACAACTATGGTACTGATGCCACCATGACCATCACTCACGGTATAGCTGAAACTATCCAAGCCATAATAACCAGCATCCGGAGTATAGGTCACTGAATTACCATTATTAATAACCGTACCATGACCAGCACCACCTACACCACTCACACTAAGAATGTCACCATCAACGTCACCATCATTACTTAAAACATTGATAATAACTGGAGTGTTCTCATCAGTAATAGCAGTATCAGTAATGGCCACCGGAGCATCATTCACCCCATTAACTGTTATAGAAACTGTAGCAGTATTTATTCCACCGTGACCATCGTAAATTGTGTAACTGAAACTGTCAGATCCTGACCAATTAGGATCAGGAATATAGGTGATGGTGTTGTCTGCATTAACCTCTACCATACCATGACTGGTGAGTGAAGATTCAACAGTTACGGTAAGTGCATCTCCATCCATATCCTTATCATTACTTAAAACAGGAATGGTAACTGAAGTATCCTCTGCTATGCTGGCTAAGTCATCTGAAGCTACTGGATCATCATTCACAGGATTGACCATCACATAAACCTTGGATGTGGCAGTGTTACCAAAATTATCTCTAATTGTATAAGTGAAACTATCCATCCCTGAATAATTTGCATCAGGTGTGTAGATAACTGCGATTATCTCACTCAAATTCAGCACCACAGTACCATGACCCGGAGAACCTACACTGTCCAAAGAAAAAGCATCGCCCCCATCGTAGTCATAATCATTTGATGTGACATCGATAAGGATTGGAACATCTTCATTTGTGATGGCAATATCTGTAACGGCAACAGGAGGACTATTCACTGCAATATCCACATTAGTATAAGCAAAATTATCATTACCATCACGGATCCAATAAAGGAAACTATCCAGACCAGAATAACCAGATTCAGGGATGTAGGTCACCGTACCATCCGGATTCGTGATTATACTGCCATGAGAAGGAGAACTTACGCCAAAAAGTCCAATATTATAACCTTCATCATTGTCTAAAACTGGAATCACTGTTGGAATACCTTTGGGTGTAACGACGGAGTCAGTAACAGCAACTGGGGATGAATAAACCCAAATTTCAACAGTTGCTGTGTCAGTGCCACCATTACCATCACTAACCGTGTAAATAAAACTATCCCAACCATAATAACCCGCATCAGGCGTGTAAATTATATAAGTACCATAATTTTCAACAGTTCCATGAGCTGCGCCCCCTACATCCGAAACTGTAAGACTATCACCATCCACATCACCATCATTATCTAAAACATAAATTGTCACTGGTACACCCACATCTGTACCAGTATTGTCTCCAATCGCCACCGGATCAGCATTAACAGGGTTAACAGTCACCCAAATAGTAGCAAAGCCCCAACCATTGACATTATCATAAATCCAGTAAGTGAAGCTATCCAGCCCATGCCAATCAGAATAAGGTGTGTAAGTAATCAAACCAGAGATGGAATCATAGGCCACAAAACCATTACTTGCAGGACCATAACCTGCTAAAGTAAGAGAATCTCCATCAGGATCATACACATAACCATTCGCAGGATCAAGAAGGTAAGAAGTGTCAATAGTAACAGAAGTATCCTCATCAGTACTCATAAAGTAGTCATAAGCAGCAGGATATGAATCCACAACCAAATTCACATAATTTGTTGAAAACCCACCATGCCCATCACTAATTGTATAACTAAAACTATCATAACCATGGAAACCAGCATTAGGTGTGTAAATTACATAACTACCATAATTCGTCACTGTCCCCGAACTAGAACTATCATCCACACTATCCACGAAAAGACCATCACCATCAACATCACTATCATTACTTAAAACATCAATAACAACCGGAACATTTGTTTCCGTGATAGTAGAGTCATCAACTGCCACCGGATCATCATTCACAGAATTAACAGTCACCCGAATAGAACCCGTTGCAAAACCACCACGACCATCACTAATGGTGTAAAGAATGAAATCATCACCCCAGAAGTTTGCATAAGGAGTGTAAGTTATCTGACCAGAGAAAGGATCATAGACAACTAAACCATAACTTGCAAAACCATAACTTGCCAAAGTCAGAGAATCTCCATCTGGATCATACACATAACCATTCGCAGGATCAAGAAGGTAAGACGTATCGATAGTAACAGAAGTATCCTCATCAGTACTCACAGGATACTCCGAATATACTTCGGGATTATTATTAATATTCACATGCACATAGGCAGTTGAAAAACCACCATTACCATCACTAATTGTATAACTGAAAGTATCATCACCATAATAACCCGTATCAGGCGTGTAAATTATATAAGTACCATAATTTTCAACAGTTCCATGAGCTGCGCCCCCTACATCCGAAACTGTGAGACTATCACCATCCACATCACCATCATTATCTAAAACATTAATGGTGACTGGAACATCAGGGTTGGGATAAGTGTAGTCATCAGTTGCCACCGGATAATCATTCACTGGATTAACAGTGACCCAAATAGTAGCAGAGCTCCAACCGTTAATATTATCATAAATCCAGTAAGTGAAGCTATCCAGCCCGTACCAATCAGAATAAGGTGTATAAGTAATCAAACCAGAGATGGGATCATAGGACACATCACCGTTACTTGCAGAACTATAACCTATGAAAGTAAGAGAATCATCATCAGGATCATACACATAACCATTCGCAGGATCAAGAAGGTAAAAAGTATCAACACTAACAGGCGTATCCTCATCAGTACTCACAAAGTAGTCATAAGCAACAGGATCATCATTCACAGAATTAACAGTCACCCGAATAGAACCCGTTGCAAAACCTCCACGACCATCACTAATGGTGTAAAGAATGAAAACATCACCCCAGAAGTTTGCATAAGGAGTGTAAGTTATCTGACCAGAGAAAGGATCATAGCCCACAAAACCATCCCCACCCTCATAATCAATATTATCAATGCTTAGAATATCGCCATCGGGATCATACACATAACCATTCGCAGGATCAAGAAGGTAAGACGTATCAATAGTAACAGAAGTATCCTCATCAGTACTCACAGGATATTCCGAATATATTTCGGGTTTATTATTAATATTCACATGCACATAGGCAGTTGAAAAGCCACCATTACCATCACTAATTGTATAACTGAAAGTATCATCACCATAATAACCTGGTAAAGGTGTGTAAATCACATAATTACCATAATTTACCACTGTTCCAGAACTAGAACTATCATCCACACTATCCACCAGAAGACCATCACCATCCACATCACTATCATTTTCTAATACATTAATGGCGACTGGAACATCAGGGTTGGTATAAGTGTAGTCATCAGTAGCTATAGGATCATCATTCACAGAATTAACAGTGACCCAAATAGTAGCCGAGCTCCAGCCATTAATATTATCATAAATCCAGTAAGTGAAGCTATCCAGCCCGTACCAATCAGAATAAGGCGTGTAAGTAATCAAACCAGAGATGGAATCATAGGACACATCACCGTTACTTGCAGAACTATAACCTATGAAAGTAAGAGAATCGCCATCAGGATCATACACATAACCATTCACCGGATCAAGAAGGTAAAAAGTATCAACACTAACAGGCGTATCCTCATCAGTACTCACAAAGTAGTCATAAGCAACAGGATATGTATTCACAGCTAAATACACATAAGCCGTTGCAGTGCCACCATTACCATCACTAACCGTATAACTAAAACTATCATAACCATGGAAACCAGCATTAGGCGTGTAAATCACATAACTACCATAATTCGTCACCGTTCCAGAACTAGAACTATCATCCACACTATCCACCAGAAGACCATCACCGTCAACATCACTATCATTAATTAAAACATCAATAACAACCGGAACATCCGTTTCCGCGATAGTAGAGTCATCAACTGCCACTGGATTATCATTCACAGAATTAACAGTCACTCGAATAGTACCAGTTGCAAAACCACCATTACCATCACTAACCACATACATGAAACTATCTTCACCATAAAAGTCCGTGTTAGGAGTGTAGAAGAAAGTTCCTAAATCATAATACACATAACCATTTCCAGCTGAATCATAATAATTCAAATTAAGAAGATCACCATCAGCATCATACACATAACCATTTACTGGATCAAAAATATTTGAAGTATAAATTGCAACTTGAGTATCTTCATCTGTACTCGTGGAATAATCAGAAAGTATAATTGGATCATCATTCACGGAATTAACCGTCACGAAAACAGAGGCTGTTGCAGTACCACCATGACCATCACTAACTGTATAGCTGAAGCTATCAGGCCCATTATAATTCTCATCGGGTGTGTAAATTAGTGTGCCATCCAAACCATCAACTACAGTACCATGAGCCGGATCTTCAAAACTACTCACGAAAAGAGAATCACCATCATGATCACTATCATTCGCTAAAACCGGAATTGTAACTGCAATATCCTCATCTGTGTTAGTATTGTCCGTCGCAGCCACAGGATTATTATTAATCACACCCACCATCACAAGAACAGTTGAAGTTGCAGTGCCCCCATGACCATCACTAACTGTGTAGGGGAAACTGTCCCATCCGTAATAGTCTGTTACAGGTGTGTATGTGACGGTACCATCTCCATTATTTGTAACAGTACCATGAACAGCACTTCCAACAGCACTCACTGAAAGACTATCACCATCCACATCACTATCATTACCCAAAACAGAAATAACAACAGGAACATCCACATCAGTACTTGTAGAATCAGTAGCAGCCACAGGAACATCATTCACACTGTTAACCATTACATTAACTGTAGCTGTTGCTGTGCCACCATAGCCATCACTAATAGTATACATGAAACTATCAGAACCAAACCAGTTAGCATCAGGTGTATAAGTCACAGTACTATCACCATTCAAAACAACACTACCATGACCAGCAACACCCACACCCAAAACCGTGAGACTATCACCATCCAAATCATCATCATTGGCTAAAACCGGAATGGTTACCCTAGTGTCCTCCAAAGTGTTAGCTGTGTCGTCTGCAGCCAATGGGTCATTTACAGGATTAACTGTTATGAAAACCGTGCCTGTAGCACTATCATAGTTATCATCTTCTATAGTGTATGTGAAACTATCAAAGCCATGATAACTGGCATCTGGTGTGTAAGTGACTGTGCCATCACCATTGGTTGTCACAGTTCCATGAGTAGCAGCACCAACACCAGTCACTGTGAAAGAACCACCATCAATACTGAAATCATTGTTTAAAACATGAATAACAATCGGAGTGTTCTCGTCAGTACTCACAGTATCTGTCACAGCGACAGGAGCATCATTGAGAGGGTTAATCACTAAATAAACCATGGCAGTGCTAGTACCACCATGACCATCACTAATCACATAGGTAAAACTATCAGAACCAAACCAGTTAGCATCAGGTGTATAAGTCACAGTGCCATCACCATTCAAAACAACACTCCCATGACCAGCACTTCCAATAGCACTCACTGAAAGACTATCACCATCAGAATCACTATCATTACCCAAAACATTGATAACAACCCGAGTATCTTCATAACCATTCACAGAATCAGCAGCAGCAACAGGAACATGATTAACATGAACTGACTCATTCACAACCACATAAACAACACCAACAACACTACCATCATGACCATCACTCACAGTATAGCTGAAACTATCCAATCCATGGAAACCAGCATTAGGAGTATATGTCACTGAATTACCATTATTCGTAACCGTACCATGACCAGCAACACCCACACCCGAAACTACGAGACTATCACCATCCACATCACTATCATTACCCAAAACATTGATAATCACAGGAACATTCTCATCAGTACTTGTAGAATCAGCAGCAGCCACAGGAACATCATTCACACCAGAAACCACCACAGTAACCATACCAGTTGCTGTACCTCCATGACCATCACTAATTGAATAACTGAAACTATCAGAACCAAACCAATTAACATCGGGAGTATAAGTCACAGTATTATCACCGTTCAAAACAACATGCCCATGAACAGCACTACCCACACCCGAAACTACGAGACTATCACCATCAGAATCACTATCATTACCCAAAACAGAGATAACAACCCGAGTATCCTCAACAGCACTCACAGAATCAAAAGCAGCCACAGGAACATGATTAACATGAACCGACTCATTCACAACCACATACACAACACCAGTAACACTACCACCATGACCGTCACTTACCGTGTAAACAAAACTATCCAAACCATGAAAATCAGCATCAGGAGTATAAGTCACTGAATTACCATTATTCGTAACCGTACCATGACCAGCAACACCCACACCCGAAACTACGAGACTATCACCATCCACATCACTATCATTACCCAAAACATTGACAATCACAGGAACATTCTCATCAGTACTTACAGAATCAGCAGCAGCCACCGGAACATCATTCACACCGTTAACCATTATGGTAACCATACCATTAGCAAGACCACCACGACCATCACCAATTGTGTAAGTAAAACTGTCAGAACCAAACCAATTAACATCAGGCGTATAAGTCACAGTATTATCACCATTTAAAACAACATGCCCATGACCCGCAACACCCACACCCAAAACCGTGAGACTATCACCATCAACATCAATATCATTACCCAAAACAGAAATAACAACCCTAGTATCCTCAGGAGTACTAACAGCATCCACTATAGCCACAGGATTACTGTTCACAGCAACAACTTCCCTCACAGTCACATACACAATACCAGTGACACTACCGCCATGACCATCACTAATCACATAACTAAAACTATCCAAACCATAAAAACCAGCATCAGGCATGTAAGTCACTGAATTACCATTATTCGTAACCATACCATGACCAGCAACACCCACGCCCGAAACTACGAGACTATCACCATCCACATCACTATCATTACCCAAAACATTGATAATCACAGGAACATTCTCATCAGTACTTGTAGAATCAGCTGCGGCCACAGGAACATCATTCAGAGGATTAACCATTAAATAAACCATAGCAGTGCTAGTACCACCATGACCATCACTAATTGAATAACTGAAACTATCAGAACCAAACCAGTTGACATCTGGAGTATAAGTCACAGTGCCATCACCGTTCAAAACAACACTCCCATGAACAGCACTTCCAACAGCACTCACTGAAAGACTATCACCATCAACATCACTATCATTACCCAAAACAGAAATAACAACCCGAGTATCCTCAACAACACTCGCAGAATCAAAAGCGGCCACAGGAACATGATTAACATGAACCGACTCATTCACAACCACATAAACAACACCAGTAACACTACCACCACGACCATCTTTCACAGTATAGGTGAAACTATCCAAACCATGAAAATCAGCATCAGGAGCATAGGTCACTGAATTACCATTATTCGTAACCGTACCATGACCAGCAACACCCACACCCGAAACTACGAGACTATCACCATCCACATCACTATCATTACCCAAAACATTGACAATCACAGGAACATTCTCATCAGTACTAACCGTGTCAACAGCAGCCACAGGAACATCATTCACACCAGAAACCACCACAGTAACCATACCAGTAGCTAAACCACCACGACCATCACTCACAGTATAGGTGAAACTATCAGAACCAAACCAGTTAACATCTGGAGTATAAGTCACAGTATTATCACCATTCAAAACAACACTCCCATGACCAGCACTACCTACACCAGACACCGTGAGACTATCACCATCCACATCACTATCATTGCCTAAAACTGGAATGGTAACCCTACTATCCTCCACTGTATTTGATGTATCATCCATAGCCACAGGGTTACTGTTCACAGCAACAACTTCCTTCACTGTCACGTACACAACACCAGTAACACTACCACCACGACCATCACTCACAGTATAGGTGAAACTATCCAAACCATGGAAACCCACATCAGGAGTATAGGTCACTGAATTACCATTATTCGCAACAGTACCATGACCAGCAACACTCACACCAGACACCGTAAGACTATCACCATCCACATCACTATCATTACCCAAAACAGAGATAACCACAGGAACATTCTCATCAGTACTCGCAGAATCCGCAGCAGCCACAGGAACATCATTCACACCAGAAACCACCACAGTAACCATACCATTAGCAAGACCACCATGACCATCACTAATTGAATAACTGAAGCTATCAGAACCAAACCAATTAACATTAGGCGTGTAAGTCACAGTATTATCACCATTCAAAACAACACTACCATGACCCGCAACACCCACACCAGTAACTACAAGATTATCATCATCCACATCACTATCATTACCCAAAACAGAGATAACAACTCGAGTATCCTCAAATGCACTCACAGAATCAAAAGCAGTCACAGGAACATGATTAACATGAACCGACTCATTCACAACCACATACACAACACCAGTAACACTACCACCATGACCATCACTTACCGTGTAAACAAAACTATCCAAACCATGGAACCCAGCATCAGGAGTGTAGGTCACTGAATTACCATTATTAATAACCGTACCATGACTAGCAACACCCACACCAGACAACGTAAGACTATCACCATCCACATCACTATCATTACCCAAAACTAAAATGGTTGTTTGAGTATCTTCGGCAGTGATGACAGAATCAGAAAAAGCAACAGGAACATGATTAACATGAACCGACTCATTCACAGTCACGTAAACAACACCAGTAACACTACCACCATGACCATCACTAATCACATAGGTAAAACTATCCAAACCAAAATAGTTAGCCGAAGGAGTATAAGAAACTGTATTATCAACATTAATAACTGCACTACCATGATTCGGTGCACTGACACTTGTAACAGTTAAGAAATCACCGTCAATATCATTATCGTTACCTGTAACCGGAATGATAACTGAACCATCTTCTTTAACTACCACTACATCATTTGCTGCTACGGGAGGATCATTTACTGCAGAAACTGTCACGTGTACAATTGCAGTGTCTAAACCGCCATGACCATCAGTAACTGTGTAACTAAAACTATCCAGACCATTGAAATTAGCTGCAGGAGTATAAGTCACTGAGTTTAAAGTAAAAGTTGTGGTACCATGACCTGGTGCTGTAACTCCAGTGACACTGAGACTGTCACCCTCAATATCCACATCATTGTTTAAAACTGGGACAACCACAATTGTAGAGTCTTCATTAATCGCTACATTATCATCATGAGCTACTGGGGGATCATTAACTGCATTAACTGTGACTATCACGTTTGCGGTGCTGGTGCCACCGCGACCATCACTAACTACATAAGTGAAACTGTCTGTACCATACCAATCATGGCGAGGTGTGTAAGTAACACTTCCACCTGCGTTAAACACTCCCCCATGTAAAGGTTGAATAACACTATTCACAGTTAAAATGTCACTTTCCAAATCACTGTCATTACTCAGAACATTGATCAAAATTGATTCATCTTCATTTACCAAAGCCACATCATCATAGGCCACTGGTGGATCGTTCACATCATTGATAGTTATTAGTACGGTTCCATTGGTTGAATCACCATCAACATCCTCTATGACATAATTGAATCTGTCTGAACCGAAATAATTGGCGTTAGGAGTGTAAGTGAAAGTACCATCATTATTGAAAAGTAAAATTCCATGTGAAGGACTTGTGCCTCCGATCAAACTCCACTGGTTGCCCCCGTCAATTGAAGGAGAATCATTAGTAGCTACATTATCACTTAAAACCGTGTCCTCGTCCATAACATAACTGTCATTAGATGCTATTGGTACTGTAGGATCAAGATAAAAATCTACAGTTGCATAAAGGTTAAGGTCGTTGGGATCAGAACTTTGCTTAACAGTGACTATTTTTGTGGAGGTGGCATACCCCGGATAACTGACTATAACTGTGAATTCTGTTTCATTTGAGAAAAATGCAATCTGGTAACTACCATTATTACCAGTATAGACTGTGCCCATTTCCATGCCACTTATATTTTGGACTGTGACTGTTGCTCCAGACATGGGATCATTTGTTCCATGATAATAAACTGTACCAGAAATAATTGGATCTATTAAATCCGGATCTATCCATAATATCTCAGAGTTGGGAGGTGGAACGGAAGCATTACTACTGTTTAATGAATTTATTTGGTTTAAATTGTTGTTTATTGAAATTTCTGATGAATTATCGGTTTGTAAGGGATTAGTATCATTAACAGATACAGAATCTCCCACCGAATCAGGATTAACCGTGGAGAGTTGGAGGGGATCATCTGGCCCCTCTGAAGCAAAGGAAGTTTGCACTAGGAAAATACATCCTATAATAATCAAAACTAAAATTAAAGTCTTTTTGAGTATTAGCCCCCCTCCCCTAAATCATTAAGATGCAATATTCAATTTTCAGCAATATTAAAAGATATCATCAGTTTTAAAGAATTAAGGATTTTCTGGAACTACAAATTCTATGTTAGACCCGCTTGTTCCACTATCTTCTCCTGAATCTTGGCTTGAAGTAGTACCAGGGTTATTTGTTTCCGTTACAGTTGACTGAGAATTGTTAACTTCTGTTTGTTGGTTTTGTTGTGGAATTTCTACACCCATAGCATCCCCACCAAACACAACATTTGGTCCCCAAATAAGGTTTTTTACGGACCCTATAGATTGTTGCTCCGTGTTGTAGACGTAAGATCCTAGACCAACAACCGTCACTACGGCAATCACCAAAATAGTTAGAACAGTAGTTCCTGAAACCGCCGCACCAGTTGCACCTACCCCTGCAGTTACACTACCAGCAGCAGATTCAGCTGTTGTAGCACCACCATAAACATTAGCATGCGTGGAACCAGTTTTAGCTGTTTTTGATGCAGTTAGTCCGGATTTAGTTGATGCACCTTTACTTACGCCACTTTTTGAACCATGCGTACTCTGTTTCAACGCCCCAGTTGAGTGATCCGATTTTCCCATGGCTTTAAGGATTTTTCGAAAGAATTCCAACAAAATATGACCGAGATGCAGGATCTTCTTTGTGGTTTTTCCCTTTTTCTCAGCCATTTAACCGCCCCTATGTTAATATGTGATTACTGTATAACTTATTGTTTTTTTAACACCTTTTATAAATAGTTTGTGTAGGGAATATGAATTTTGAAAGATCATTGATTTATTAAAAAAATAATCTATAAGAAAAATAATCTACATTAGCCATTCCACGTGAATATCTGCCCGGTTTTATTTTATAAAGCTCATTAACTGTTCCTTCCAATCCATTATGTAAAATTGGTCTGAAATTTATATTCAAGATATAAATACTTCAGGAAGGATCAATCTGTTACATCTATCAATCCCAATAAGCGAGTGGTAAATAATATGAGAAAAGGAGCAATCAAAACTGTGGAAAGCACATCCCCCACAGTAGTGCCAACGAAAGGCAACCCATGAAGAGTGTCAAAAATGGCTTGCTGGAGGATGTAAATCACTGCAACAGTGATAAATGAGATCATGAGCATATTCTTCAATCCCACTTGTCTAATTTTACGAAATACCATTATCATATTGAATCCTGACCTGAGACTTCCTTCATGGTGCGCCATATTCAAAACTGCACCCTGAAACAAGATGTTAAAGCAAACAAAAAGCATAATTGCAATAAATAATGCATAATCTAACATAGGACTAAAATCAAGGTTAAACATCGTTTCAAACTCAGAAATGCCAATAACAATCAGTATCAATGGAAAGATGAAATATATCAGTAAAATGACACTTTCCCGGACCCCGTGGCCTATTAAGCTGAGAGGATGGTGGAAATTTGGTGGTTTACTTGATCCCTGCACTGTTTCCTCCACTATACGGAAACCATACCCAATCTCAAGGAAAGATAAAATAATAATGATAATGACAATTAAAACATCCCCCATACCACCGATCATGGAAGGAACATTGAAATCAATAATGTGATCTGTTAAAAACAAAATCAAGCCCAGTATTAAAATATTGTACCATTTTGAAACAGAGTATCTCATTGCATCGGTTAACATTGCTTTAAATTCCATCATCGGCACCATAACTGTGTATTGTAAAACCTAGTTAAAGAATTGTAAGTAACTCAAATAAATTTATGATAAACTGATTAATCGCTTCAAGGTTTATTTACTTTATTTCCATTTTATCTGAGATATTAGAAAAGATTAATTAAATTGTTTTTTATTATAAATATATTAATATTATCTGAAAAGAGGGGGTTAGTATGTATAAAAAAATACTTATACCAACTGACGGTTCAAAACATGCGTTAAAAGCAGCAAAACACTCACTTTGGCTTTCAAATAAAAGTCAGGGCGAAATAATAGTCTTACACATAGTCGAAACTTCTTCTTTTTCCAATATTAGGGCCAGAGATCTTAAATATGAGATGAAAAACATGTTAAAGGACGAAGGGGATCAAGCCATCACTGAAATCATCCAGATGTCCCGAAATAATGATTTAAATGTAAAAATCGTGCCACGGGTGGAAGAAGGTTCTGCTGCAGATAAAATACTTGATGTGGCTGATGAAGAATCTGTGGACCTGATTATAATGGGAACATCAGGAAAACACGGAATTGATCGGTTTTTAATAGGTAGTGTTGCAGAAAAAGTGGTTAGAAACTCAACCAAACCTGTAATGGTGGTACATTAAAAAAATGAAATTAGTGATTTCAATTTTCATTTCTTGTGCCTAAGGGCATTGTAAAGACCAAAAGCACCATTTACCAGTGCTAAAAATCCAATTAACCCCAATATTATCATTATTATTTCGCTGAATTGTATTAACTGTAATTCCACCACCAGCAGAATTGCAACACCCACAATTATGAAAATCGCGTTTTCAATGATTTTTTTATCCATTAAAAAACCTCCCAATGACTAATTAATTTTATTTTAATTAGAAGAAGATTCACTCTCCTGTGAGGCTTAAGATGTATTTCCAGTGGTATTACCACTTTCGGTTTCGTTTCCAGTTCCTTTAAACCATAAAATGACCCATCCAACTTGAGGAATTGTGATGGGATTATTACCCCACATAACAGTGCGACCTTTGACCTGATCTACAGATACATCTTCATCATCTGTTGCGTTGTTATTATCCCCCTTCAAGACGAAATATTTCTTTCCTCCAACTTCTTTTACTTCAACCACCCTATGGATGATGGCAGACTCTTCATTATACCCCCCACTACTTTCACCTGAAGATTCTTCTTCATAAATTATAATGTCCCCTACCTTCACATCTTCAGGATTTAACTCAGTGAATAGCCCTAAAACATCGGTTTTTGCAACCAAAACCATGTCCCCCTCATTTATAGTGGGTTTCATACTCTCTGTTGGGACTACAACAAGTTGAGATGCTATAATAGCAACAATTATAACAATTGGTAAGGCAATTAAAATTTCTTTTAAAAAAGACACAGACCTTTTAGACATTTTCTCTCCCCCATTCCCCCATAATCATTGACAAATTAATGAATTATAATAACATATCAAGAATACCTATCTTGCTAATACTTGTTTATTGTTTGATATCTGTACTTTTACTATTAAGTTACTACTTAATAAAAATAGAAATACTTATATAAATAATAACCTAAGGTACGGAATAACCCCAAAATAAGTGAATTAATTAATATTTAAATTAACTTTTTATCAAAAAAAGTATCAAAAAAGAGAATTATGCAAACATATTTTTAGGTTCATTTTTCTCTTTTTCATGATGTTTAAGTGCGTACTGGAAGTTATCCCAAGTTACACGATCCTGATCTTCAGATATTGCCTTGTGTAGTGCCACTTTGAGCAGCCGGTCCTTAATATCTCGGCCAGACATGCCCTTGGATAGGCTGGCCAGTTTCTTTGAGTCAGTGTCAACTGGTAAAGGCATGGATTTTATGTACATTTCCAGGATCTCCCTTCTTTCATCCTCATCAGGGAGCGTGAATTCTATTTCCTCTTCAAACCTGCTTCTTAGAGCATAATCCAATAATTGAGGATTGTTAGTGGCCCCAATAGTAACCACACCCAAGTTAGGGTTGATACCATCCAATTCTGTTAACAGTGCATTGACCACCTCAGAAACATCTCCCCTCAGGGACTGGTATTTACGGTCCAGACCAATGGCATCTATTTCATCGATGAAAATAACTGCAGGCCCACAGGCTGATGCGGCATCGAAAAGGTCGTGTATCTGGCGTGCTCCATCACCTACATGTTCTCCTATGAGACTGGTTGCTTTTACCAGAAACAGGGGAACCTGAAGTTCATGGGATAATGATTTAGCTAGCATGGTCTTACCAGTACCCGGTGTACCATGGAATAATACATTCTTTGGTGCCCATTCCTGGAAGGTTTCTGGTTCCTTCAGATATTTGGTTATAATCTTACATTTGGTCTTGGCCCGTTCCTGGCCAATAACATCACTCATTTTAAGGTTGCTTTCGATTTTTTTAATCTCACGAACTTCTTCCACTTCCATCAGGAGTATGGAAGTGTTCTGAGTTATCCTGGAATCATCTGGGTGGGCTTTGATTACCTTGAAAGCAAAATCTGGGAGTAATTTCTGGTCAAAAAGGAATGATCCTTCTTTTACTGTGGAGCCTACCCATTGTTCCCGAGCATAGAGTTCGAAAAGTTCATTATCGAATATTTCGATCTTGGGATTTTCCACCAGGTTGCACAGGAATGGGTAACCAATGGACTGGAGTACCACCATTTTGGTTTCTTTCCCTACTTCTTCCAGACCAGTGGAGGTCTTTTTTTCAGATACAATCGGATCAGGAGTTATGTTGTTGAGTTTCAATATATCACATTTTTACGCCTTTTTTTCGAATAATGGCATGATAAATTCTTTATTTTGTTAAATAAATAGATTTAAGAAATAAAACTGATTTTATAATGTTGAATTTATATATAGATTATTTGTAAGATTTATATATAGATGTTAGTTATTTAAGAGTTTTTTCATTTATTAAAAATTAGGAATATGACAGGAAATTGATTGATTAAACAAATTAATCTGAAATAATATAATTAATTTTAATCCGTATGAACTTCTATTTTCAGCTAAATTCTCAGAATATATTGTTTTTAGGAAAAAAACTATATTGACACAACAAACCATCCCCTTAAAAAAATACTCGATCTATTTTTTAAGTTAATTTTATACGCATTAGAGTATATAAGTACATACTAACATGAACAATACTCTACACACCAGTTCATGTGCAATTTAAAAAGGCAGAAACTAGGAATTTAAAGGCATAAAGGAGGTGAAAATGTATGAAAAAACAAATAATTCTGACAATGTTAACCCTGTTTATTGCAGTGATTCTGGCTAGCTCGGCATCAGCAGTAATGACCGTTAGTAACGGTATATACAATGTTTCCGTGCAAGACAATTTAACTGATGAGGATGTAGGTACATGGACAGCCTGTACCGGAACAGAGCATCCTTATCCTGACGAAGACGTTCTGTATAACGGTGTAGACCAAGAACCATGGAGTACTTATTTAACTGTCCGGGACGTTAATGGGCAGAAGGATTACACTTCCCAAGAAGGAATTGGTGAATCAACTCCAGGCTACACCCAAGTGGACTTAGATGATTACGCTGTTTCAGTCACTCAAGTCAGCCCTACTCAGATCGATACTTTCTGGAGTGTTGGAGATGAAACTCCTCTATTTGGTATTTTACAAAGTATCAAAATCCTGGGTACTACCTATGAAGATTCCCGTATACAAGTAACCACCTATATCACAAACTATGGTCAAGAGGTACGAACTTTCGCGATTCGTTACTTCTGGGACCTTGCTGTTGCTGGTAACGATGGTTCGCAGATCAGACCTCGAGACCCGGATGGTCCATGGCAGACCACAGAGGAAGGATGGATCGACCCTGCGTTTAAAGAATGGGAAGCTACTGACGACCCCACAACCCCTACCTTCAGTGTTTACGGTTCTGTAACGTATCCCCCAGGATCAACACCACCAGAACTGTTAATAGCAGCTAATTACGACGCATCTTCTGATGAAGCATATGATTACACACCAACAGGCCTATCTCTGACTGAGGACAGTGCCATGCTCTACTACTGGGACCCTATAACTATTCAACCCAGGGGCAGCTCTTCAGTGACTGCATACCTATTCACTGCACCATTCAACGCACCAATTAATTCCACTAGCAACGCAACCACAACTGTGGGAGCCGCTTCCACAACTACCTCAACTGGAAAAACCATACCCATGCAAACTACTGGTGCACCTATTGGACTGTTGATAGTTGGTATGTTAGTAACAGTAGCAGGGACTCTGTATCCACGGATAAAAAAATAAAACCCCCTTATTTTTTTATTTTTTAAAAAACGATTATTTATACCAGTTTTATATTGTAGTTAGGGACTATAAATGGACTCTAACAAAAATCAAATTTAATATATTCTAAAACGAGATCAACATCAGTTATATTAAATATTAATTAAATTTTATTCTTTTTATTTATTTGTACTGTTCTTTAAAGGTTATTTTAAACCGGGTTCCCTTGGTCCGGTCCAGTTCAATAGTACCATCGATCTGGGCAGTTAAATTATTAACCAACTGCAAACCCAGAGTTTCAGTGTTCTTAAAATCAAGATCCGCAGGTAATCCCACACCATTATCATCGATTATTAGAGTAAATTCATCACCTTTTTTATAGAAGGTTATATTAATTTCACCTTCTGCATCAGCAGGAAAGGCATGTTTCATGGAATTAGTGATTAATTCATTTACAATAAGTCCTAAAGGAACTGTAGTATTTATATCAACCATTAAATTTTCTAAATTCATGTTAAGACTTATACGTCCCTCTTCAGGCATGTAAGTGTGGTAAAGATCATTACCTAAAGTTCGGATGTAATCTCCAAAATCAATTCGTTTAAGATCAGTGGATCTGTATAATCTCTCATGGATCAAAGCCATGGACTTAGCACGATTCTGACTTTCCCTGAATATACTCCGTGCTTCCTCATCATGAATATACTGAGATTGAAGATTCAATAAACTGGATATCACCATTAAATTATTTTTAACCCGATGATGAATCTCCTTTAAAAGCATTTCTTTTTCGTTTAATGCTTCCTTTATCTCATTTTGTACTCGTTTAAGTTCTGTAATATCTTGATTTACTCCAATGATTTTTATGGTGTTCCCATATTCATCTTTTTCAATCCCATTACGAACAACAATTACTCTTTTTTCCCCATCAGCACGGACAATATCATGTTCAATTTCATTGGAGTAGGAGGGATCATCAGCACTTAAAGTCCTTTCAATTTCCTCTGCAACCACGGAAGATACCTCAGGGGGAATGAATTTAGATGCATAATCCTTAGATAACATCTGGTAACCCCCTTCATCTTTAGCAGTGGTTCCGTAGAGTGCATAGAATTGATCATCGAATGTGAACATGTCCGATGCAACATCATACTCCCAGCTACCCATTTTTGCCAGACCCAGAGCGATTCTGAGACGATGCTGTGTTGCAATTAAGTCTCTCTCCGCTTTTTTCCTTGGCCCGATATCCCTTAAGGAACCTTCAACCCCAATAGGTTGGTTATTTTGATCTTTAAGGAAATGAGAATTCACTGATACGTAAACAGTTTCTCCATCTTTGTTTTCCAGAGTTAATTCATAATCATTAACTTCTCCTTTTTCCTTAATCAGTTTTAACAGCTTTACTCTATCTTCAGGGTTTTGGTAAACAGTTTCAACTTGTCTTCCAATTAGGTAACCCCTTGAAAATCCAGAATATCTTTCAATGGAGGGACTCATTTCAATTATTTTTCCATTAATATCAGTTTGATAAAACACATCCTGAACATTCTCAAAAATTTTCCGGTACTTTCTTTCACTTTCCTCCAGATCGTTTTCAGCACTTCTTCGCTGCATTGCCACTGCAAAAAGGTTGATCAAAGATTGTACCATTTCCTTATTTTCTAATTTACTGCCTTTTTCAAGGAATATATTGACAGTTCCGTAGAGTTTTCCCTTGGATTTAAAACCAGTACCATAAACATCCCCAATATCCATAATAGTTTCCACAATTTTGGGCAAACTCCCACAAAATACAGGACATAATTCTTTTTCTATTTTGATAAGTCCACCACTGAGAATCACGTCCTTTGATTCTAGTGAGTAATCATTAAAAGAACTTAGTGGCACCTTTATCTCTAGGGCCTTACTTGAAAATTTCTGGGTAAAATCATTTAATTTTTCACTCTTTCCACTAACTGCATGCACATGGAAACTATCCGAAAAAGGATCATAGACAGTTACCGCAATAATGGAGTTTTCAATCAAACTATTCAATTTTTTGGCGATGAATTCATAAATATCCGAACTGGGAGGTAAATCAACTAGTTCTAAAGCGGTTTGGGATAAAAAACGTTCATTTTCAATGATTTTTTTAGTAGATTCATTTTTAGATTTTAAAATAGCCCTTAATTCATTTAATTCATCCATGAGTTCTTTCTCGGATTTACATTCATCCTTCATATGATCCCTCGGATAAATTTTGATTTATTTAATAATATAGTTGAAAATATCAGATTTGTTCAGGTCATTAATTGACTATTTTACTTATTATGTGTTCAGTAAACATGAATTTTTCCGTTGATCATAAGAAAAGAACTCCCCTAAAAAAGTAGTACCAAAAATTTTAAATACTTTGTTCTATAAGTATAGAACATTCGATATATGTAGAACTATTCGATACCAGTAGAACAATAAATAATATATAGAACACGATTTACTAAGGAGCAAAGAATATGGGATTCATTGACTTGTTTAAAAAACCCCAAACGGTTGAAAGTAACCAAGGAGGAGATAAAATGGAGAAAAAAGATGCATTAGATATGTTTTGTTACCAGTGTTCACAAACGGCACGTGAAACTGGTTGTACCGTTGTAGGAGTATGTGGAAAACAGCCCACCGTGGCCCGGCTGCAGGACAATCTGCTATTTGCCATAAAAGGAATATCAGCTTACCTATACCATGCCCGTGAACTTGGATATACTGATGATGAAGTGGATGCCTTCTTGGAAAAGGGTTTCTTCTCCACTTTGACCAATGTCAACTTCGACGCCGCAGACCTGGTGGAACTGGCCATAGAAGCTGGTAAAATGAATATTAAAACCATGCAACTACTTAAAAAGGCCCATATTGAAACCTACGGCGAACCTGTGCCCACCGAAGTACCGGTTGGATCAATTAAAGGACCCGGCATTGTAGTCACTGGTCACAGCCTCAAAAACCTGGAAGAACTCCTAAAACAAACTGAAGGAAAAGGAATTAACATATACACACACTCTGAAATGTTACCAGCCCACGGATACCCGGGACTTAAAAAATACAAACACCTGGTTGGGCAGCTGGGAGGGCCCTGGTTTGACCAGAAACAGACTTTCTCCAAATATCCGGTTGCTATCCTTGGAACTTCAAACTGTGTACTCTTACCCAGAGATGATTACAAAGAAAGAATGTTCACCAGTGGAGTAGCCCAGTTACCTGGAGTGCAACATATAGATGACAATGATTTCACCCCAGTAATTGAAAAAGCCCTGGAGCTTCCTGAACTGGAAGATGAACCACGAGACACCGTGCTAACCACCGGATTCGGAGCTTCAACCGTGCTATCCCTCGCCCCAAAAATTAAAGAACTGGTGGAAGCTGGGAAAATAAAACAGTTCATTCTGGTGGGTGGATGTGACTCTCCAAAACCTCAGGCAAAATATTACACCGAATTTGTGGAGAAACTCCCTAAAGAAGCAGTAGTTCTGACACTGGCCTGTGGAAAATACCGTTTCAACGACATGGATTTAGGGGATATTGAAGGAGTGCCCCGACTGATAGACCTGGGACAGTGTAACGATGCCATCGTAGCGGTAGATATTGCAGTAGCCCTAACTGAACTATTCGGTGTGGAACTCAACGAACTGCCATTAACCATTGTTCTGAGCTGGATGGAACAAAAAGCAGCGGCAATTCTCTGGAGCTTACTGGCCCTGAACATTAAAGGAATGTACATTGGACCTATTCTCCCTGCATGGGCCAACGATGACATCCTGAAAGTTCTGGTAGAAAACTACGATTTGAAACCAATCGGAGATCCAGAAGAAGACATTAAAGCCATAATGGGGGAATAAATACCCCATTTCCCTCCTTTTTTAGGGAGGATAAAATTATGAAAAAATTATTTTACAAGTCCACTTAGATTAATGCCTACTCGAATTATTAAAAAAGTTATACAATGCGGGTGTTCCTATGAATATAGTTGAAATGGAAAAAAGTCCAGTTGTGGACACTCCCCATAAAGTGGATGTTAGAAAGTTATATGATACAAGAAACGCTTTAACAGTGCATATAACTCTCCAACCTGGTGAAAAACTTAAAAAACATATTACGCCAGTGGATGTTTTTTTCTATGTTTTAGAAGGTCAGGGCATAGTAGAAATTGGGGATGAAAAAAAAGAAGTTTCAAAAGATACATTGATAGACAGTCCTGCCCACATACCACATTGCTGGTACAATGAAAGTCAAAATAAACTCCGTTTTTTAGTAGTTAAAGTGCCTAAACCAACTGCTGAAACCAAACTATTATAAAAACTTAAATAAAAATAGTAAAGGAGGATTTAAATGCCTAAAAAAGAATGTGACGAAGACAAAGCATTTGAACAGACTTTAAAGGGTAAAATGGGTTGGAAATGTTCATGTGCACTGGAAATTATTGATAACAAATCATCCCTACGGGATGTTACCTGTAAAAAATGCGGTATGACATTCAAAACTGATCGAGATACAGATCTCTGTTTCCGCTGTGAAAGAGGCCAATGAACCAAATAATGAATAGTAAAAATAATAACTGGAACAATCAATTAATGATAAAACAAGTTAAGGATGAAAAATGGTAAAAAATAACATGAATCAGGACCCCCCTATCATAAAGGGAGATATATCTAGGGGCATGAACGAGAATAATAGTGATATAAATAAGACAAATCACATCTCTGATTCTGAAAATATCCAGATCGAACTTTTCGCCACTCCCAGTGGTGTAAAAGCAGTTAAAAGCCCAGTCAGGGTAAAAATTTTATCCATGCTCCGTGAGGGTGATCTCAGCTTTGATGAGTTAGTTAAGTTTTCTGGCCGTGCAAAATCAACTGTATCCAGTCATCTTAAATCCATGTCCCGAGAAGGAATAATTAGTTCCAGAGTGGACCCTTATGATGCTAGGAAAAAGATATTTTTCATCCAATCAGAATACATCGGCAAACTGCAAAGAGAACAACTTCAGGAGGACATTAGTGCCTATATCCAGAGGTACATTTCAAGTGAAAATGATCCCTTCGAGTTCTTCCGACTGATATTTCACACAATCCGGATTTCACTGCTCACCCAGGGAGTGGATATAGACCCCATACTTCACGAAGCAGGTTTAAAGGTGGGAGAAGCCCTTTATGAAAAGGTTAAAGACCCTGATAGGAGTACATTCTTGGGAAACATTGCCAGCTTCTGGCAAACACACAGCCTGGGAACAGTGACCATTAAAACCCTTGAACCTCTAACCATAAGTGTTCAGGACTGTTTTGAATGCAGTGGACTGCCCTATCTTGGTAGGCCGGCCTGTGCTTTTGATAGTGGTATCCTCGAATCATTATTCAGCATTTATAATAATGAAAAAGCCAGGGTTAAAGAAACAAAGTGTTACGCTCTGGGAGATAAGTACTGCCGTTTTGTGATTGAATAGTTTAGCTAAATTAGCAAAACGATCTAAAATAGCAAGATTAAATTAAAAATCTAGAATAAAAAGGACTGAAAATAGTAAGGATTAAATTAAAAATCTAGAATGGAAAGGACTGAAAATAGTAGGGATTAAAATTAAAACAATTAATTAAGAAAAAAATTGATAAATTGAATGGATTGAAAAATTAAAATATTATAAGAATAATTAAGAAGTATATATAAAAAATTATTTCAGACTATTTTATCTTAACTGCCCTGAATCTTGCTTTAGCAGCTAACCATCTCAATTGACGATCTTTTACCTTTAAATAATCCATATCTTCATCCTTAAATTCATTAATAATCTTTGTTAAAACGTATTCTTCAATTAAATCAGTGACCAAAAGCAGCAAGTGATCTTCTTCAACCGAATCATCTTCCATTAGACTTTTAACCAAAAACTGCTCTTCCATTTAATCACCAATTTTAACCTCTGATAGTATTATTGTTTGATTAATATATAATTGTTAATCATTCACATAAAGAATACCCTGAATAAATTCTGTCAAAAAAAAACTCTTTTAAAAAAAGTTTAGGGATATTTTGTATAAATTTGAGCCAAAGTCCTTAAAAAATAAAAAGTCCCTAAAAAATATAGTAATTAATCATTTAAAACTTTTTTATAAACCTCTTTCATCACCAGAGCATCCTGCTCCAGTAAAGGTGTTTCACAGATAATAGTGGCATCCCAACCGCAATCAACCAGTTCCTGGAGGAGAGGTTCTAAAGGTGGGCCGTATTCTTCTTCCATCAGAACATGGTGTTTTCTTTCACCAGCATCAGTGTACTCGATCCGGGTAAAGTGGCAGTGCAGTGCTTCCTTGCGTTTACCTATTCCATCTAACCCTTCTTCTAACCGAGTTAAGATACGATGATAATCATCTGCTCCTTTTATGCAACCCCTGCCCCTGGCGTGAAGGTGGGCAAAGTCTATGGTGGGGGAAAAATGGTCAAATGACTGGCATATGTCGATGATTGCATCCAGATTACCCAGTTGTGATCTTTTTCCAGTGGTTTCCGGTGCGAAGGTGAATTTTTTTACTCCCAGGGAATCCAACTTTTCCAGAAGATCACCTATTGCTCCTTTACATCGGTTTAATGCCTCAAGTGGAGTGTATTTTGTGTAAAATCCTGGGTGGAAAACAATACGATAAGCTCCTATCCATTGTGCCGCCTGGGCAGATTGAACCAGTCTTTCAATGGATCTTTCCAAAACATCGTCTTTTTGTGCAGCTAAATTGATGTAGTAGGGTCCATGCATTGAAACCCTTACATTGTTAGAACGGGCATTTTCACCCAGTTTAAGACCGGATTGTTTTTGAATCTTCACTCCATAAGTGGCTTGATATTCATAGGCTTCCAAGCCTATGTCACGGATATAATCGCAAACAGTGACTGTTTGACCCTTGAAACCTATTGGATTGCCTGCTGGGCCGAATTTTATCTTTTTTTTCATGTTATCTTGTAAAATATAAAATAATTTAATATTGGAAATTAAACATCGGTTTTAATTGGATTTAACCACTTTTAACAGAGTTAATTACTGTTTAAAGGAATTAATCACTTAAATGAATTAACCTCTGTTTTAATGGTATTAAGCATCAAAAATTTATTTTATTTATGACTCTTCCATCACTTCTACAAAGGCAATCAATGATGCCACCGCTCCTTCAGCACAGGCCACAACCCACTGTTTGATTCCACCAGTTATATCTCCAGCAGCGTAGATTCCAGGAATGTTGGTTCGCTGGCGTTTATCAGTTACTATGTAACCTCCTTTATCCAGTTCCACACCGGCAGTTATGGCCACTTGATTAAGGGGCTCTTCCCCCACTGCAATGAATACACCATCTATGGGTAAATCCTGCTTCTCCTGGCTTTTAAGGTTGAGGATGGAGACACTGGTAACTGTCTGTTCACCTTTTATCTCTTTCACTGTTGAATCCCAGATTACAGGAATTTCATGTTCTTTTAATTTATTCTGAAGATATTTTTCAGCCCGTAACTGGTCTCTGCGGTGTATGATGGTTACGTTGCAATCTAGGTCTTTTAAATAGATTGCTTCCTGAACTGCGGCATTTCCTCCCCCCACCACGATAACGTTCTTACCCTTGAACAGGGGCCCGTCACAGGTGGCACAATATGAAACTCCACGACCCAGGAATTCAAACTCACCTGTCACATTCAGTCTTCTGTGATGACTTCCTGTGGATATCATCACAGCCTTTGCCTTATATTCGCCTTTAGTGGTGGTTACAAGAATACCAGGGGGATCATTTTTACTGATTTTTCGAACTTCTTCCATGTTTTTAATAGGGATGTGTTTTTCCACCTGTTTTCTCATCTTCTCCAGTAGTTCCTTTCCAGATATCACATCAAAACCAGGGTAGTTCTCCATAATCGGAACCATATAACCGGAACCTGCTCCAGTCATCCTTTCCAGTATTACTGCATTCATTCCCTGCCTTCCAGCGTATATTCCTGCAGTTAAACCGGCAGGTCCTCCCCCAATGATAATCAGATCGTATTCTTCCATGTGAAAACTCTCCACTTACTCATAGATACTTCTGTATTTCTTCCTTCAAAAATTTGTTCACCAGTTTACCGTCTGCTTTACCCTTGAGCTCTTTCATTGCCATTCCCATCAGGGACCCCATGGCACCCATCTTTCTTTCGGTAATCAATTTTTCATTGGAAGATACTATCCCCACTATTATCTCCCTGACATTTTCTTCTGAAAGCATTAACAGATTTAGATTTCCAGCAGCCTCTTCAGGAGTCCAGTTTTCCTTCAAAACTCCCACCAGCACATCTGAAACAGCATCCTTAGATATCTTACCCTGTTTCAGTAACTGGAATGTTCCCTTCAGACTATCCGAGAGATCCTCCACATCCAAACCTTCCCTTCTGAGTTCTTTGAGAGTGTAAGCCAGTAGTGAAGCCACAGTAGTTGGTTCCACTCCACATTCTGCAACAATTTCTTCGAACTGTTCTGTTCTATCCTGTCGCACCAGCTGGTGTGCTAGATCTTCACTTAACTTATACTCCTCTATTATGCGGGCCTCTTTTTCCTTGGGAAGTTCCGGAAGATTGGCCTGGACATGTTCCAGGAGTTCTCGGGATACCACATGGGTGGGGATATCAGTTTCCACGTACATCCTGCTAGCAGTGGGCAGTGGCCTGAGGTACTCGGTGTTGGCATCATCCAATGCTTTCCTGGTTTCCTCAGGAACACCATCTAAAGCCATTTTAGCCCTTCTTTGCACCTCTTCCAGGGCATTTCTGGCCTTATCTCCTTCATCTGCAACCAGGATAAAGGCATCGTTTTCTCCAATTTTCAGGAACCCGTTAATCAGTTCTACTTCATGGGAAGTTATTCCATAGGCAGGTAGTTCATCGGTGTGGAATATACCTGCTACGCCCATTTTTTTAGCATATCCTGCAAGTTCAGTTCCAAAACGCCTGCCTGGTTGAACTTCTTTACCGATTAATCCTTTATAACCATTTAATTTAATTGCTAAAACTTTACCACCTTTTTTAAGGGCTTTAGCTATGATCTTGGATTCTGTGTCCTTGAGGGTTTCTCCCAGATCATATATCTGATCTTCAACCGTTGCATCTCTTTTTTTAAGTTCACCCATGATTTCCAGGAGTTTAAGCTGACGTGTGACCTCGTTTTTCACCAGCTGCTCCATGGAGTCCAGATCCTGCACTCCCTTCACTTCAACCCTGGCCCCTTCCCTGATGGAAATATTCAGATCCTGGCGTATGGTTCCCAGGCCCCGTTTTACCTTGGTACTGCGCAGAACCTGACCGATTTGGTAGGCCACTTCCCGCACCTGTTCCGGTCGGTTCATAGAAGGGTCCGTGGTTATCTCCAGTAATGGTATTCCCAGACGATCCAGGCGGAATTCAACCTTTCCCTTCCTTTGACCCATTCTTCTGGCAGCATCTTCCTCCAGACCGAGGTTTTCAATGACAACCTTACCGTATGGTGTGTCTATGTGTCCCTGAATTGCCAGTAAACCTGTTCTTTGAAACCCTCCGGTGTTACTGCCATCGATTACCTGTTTTCGCATGGTGTGGAATTCATCCACCACAGTCATATTCAGGAGGGTTGCAATTATAAGTCCTATCTCCAGTGCCTCCTGATTCAATGGATGTGGGGGTTCGTCATCAGTTTCCACCAGACAGGTGTGATGAGGATAGGCATCGTAGCAGAAGGTGAGTTCACGGCGTGATTCTTCAAAAGCAGCCCGGTCTATTTTACCCAGTTCACTCTGGGTGGGCCTCAGATACCTTAAAACATGGTAATCTGGTTTTTTATCGGTGAGTTCACATTCACAGGGACAGAAGAGCTTTTTGGTTGTGTTAAGCTGCTGGTGTATTTCCAGGCCCATCATAAGACCCAGTTTCTCGTAATCCATTTCATTATCCATATCAATCACCATGACTCCATCTTATTCCCCGTAATCCCGTAGGAAGTATTTGGAAGATGATTTCTCATCCATTTCTCCCTTCAGGTTAGTTTGCATTATCGTTTTAACTTCTTCCAGTTGGTTAGTCTGCCCCAATGCCCATACCAGTTTCACATAGGCAGTCTCTGGCAGCATGTCATCCACTGAGATAACACCAGAAGATAGGATTTTACGACCAGTACTGTACACGTTGAGGTTGGTGCGGCCGTAAAGACACTGGGAGGTCATGACAACCGGGATTTCTTCATCTGCTGCCCGCTCTAATGAGGGGATCAGGTGATCCGGGCAGTGCCCCAGACCGGTTCCTTCCATTAAAATACCCCTGTATCCCTTATCAATATGGTAATCCAGGAGTTCAGCGGCTATTCCGGGGTAACTTTTTATAAAGCCCACCTTTTCATCCAGGGAATCATTGACTTCCAGCTGGCACTCTCCCCTTTTATGAGGGGTGAATGTTTTATCAATGATTTTAACCCTGCCATCTTTTACCCTGGCCAGTGGGGGGCTGTTGATACTGTTGAAGGTGTCCCTGCGGCTGGTGTGCATTTTACGCACTCGGGTTCCGCGGTGGATGTATGCCTGGTTATCATTTTCTGTGGCATGCATGCATACTGTGACCTCTGCTATGTCTGATTTGGCCATGGCCACCGAACTCATCAGGTTTATGTATGCATCTGAAGACGGCCTATCTGAGCTTCTCTGGGCACCGGTGATGATGATGGGAACTGGTGTCTCCAGGATGAAGCTTAGAGCAGATGCGGTGTAGTGCATGGTGTCTGTTCCATGGGCCACTATCACACCATCTGCTTCTTCAGTTATTTCATCAGCCACTGCCCGAGCAGATTGAACCCAGAATTCCGGTTTCATATTTTCGCTTAGGATGTTCATTATGGCCTTCCCACTGATGTTGGCCTCATCCAATAGCTCAGGAGTGGCCCTTAAAAGATCATCTGCGGTGAATGCAGGGTGAACTGCCCCTGTTTTATAGTCAATGATGGATGCCACTGTTCCTCCGGTGGATATAATTGATACATCCATCTTTTCAGGGTCCCGCTGTATATCCAGTGGTGGGAGGTTTATTTCGGGTTTATCACCCTTTTCAAGGAGTTTGACTTCCGATCCAGCCAGGGCAATACCCACATTGTAACCACTGTCCATCTTCAGTACGATGTGTAATTCATCAGCATCTTCGGCCCGGTCCAGGAGCATGCCCCTGTATTCAGTGTCCTCCTTTTTTATGGAGATAATATCTCCAATGGAAATATTCTGTGATTTTAGAAATTCTTTGGCTTTTCCACGATAACTCATAGCATCCCTCTAATTTTCTTGGATAAAGTGAATTTTGATAGATTTATCATTTTCCTTTCCTATTCTTTATTTACAATATTTCTATAATCTTTTTATTAATTCAACCATTTTATTCATTCTTATTAATTCAAATATTACATTCATCTCTCACATAATCTCAAATTTAATATAATCATTAATGATTATGGGTTGGTAATTTCTAAGATAAAAATCTATAAACTCCAGTTAAAATTAGAAAATAAAATAAAATAAAGAATTTTAATGGGTTGATTAAGTAAAATAGGAAATATAGGAGAGAATGTCCGATTTAATTCTTTCTCAATTCTTTTTCTGAACCATTAAGACAGAAAAGATCATTTTTAAGTTCCATATTCTCTGCTACTTCACATTCCGGGCATATACAGTCATCTTCTTCCAGGTTACATTCAGATTTGCCCAGTATACAGTAAAGTCCTTCGTATTTTTCCTGGGTGCACTGGTTGTACATGGGGCAGTCTGGACATATGCAGAGGTCTCCCATCTCATCTAACAGTTTTTCCCCAATTTCTGAATCAGATAGGCCTTCTGAAGATAATTTGTCCATTTTTTCTTCGAATTTATCCATTTTTATCCTTCCAGCTATTATTTCTTCCAGCATTATTTTTATTAATACAATCAGTTTCCATTCAAAAATTGTCCAGTTAGTCTTCCAGTTTTATGTCTATCCCCACTGGACAGTGGTCCGAGCCCATAACATCAGAAAGTATGTAGGCAGATTCTATATTCTCCATGAATTCCTGGTTCACGAAGAAGTAATCCAGTCTCCAACCAACGTTCCGTTCCCTGGCACGTGTTCTGTAACTCCACCAGGTGTAATTTTCTGGTTCAGGGTTGAGTTCACGGAAGGTGTCCACATAACCATGACTGAGGAACCGATCCAGCCATTCCCTTTCTTCTGGTAGGAATCCGGATATTTTTTCGTTTTCCTTGGGGCGTGCCAGGTCTATTTCGTTGTGGGCAGTGTTAACATCCCCACAGACCACGATGTTTCTTCCCTCTTCCTTCAGTGCATCAGCGTAGTCCAGGAAGGAGTCATAGAAATCCATTTTGTACTGGAGACGCTCTGGAGACATTTTCCCATTGGGAAAGTAAATGTTAAACAGCACAAAATCACCGTAATCAGTTATTAAGGTACGACCTTCACTATCGAATTTGGGAATTCCAAAGCCATTTTCCACTTTTTCAGGTTTTAGACGCGTGTAGGTAGCCACACCACTGTATCCTTTGCGCTCTGCCTCAGAGAGATACAAATTATAATCATCTAGGTTCTGAATATCCTTAGGGAACTGTTTTCGATGGGCTTTAGTTTCCTGGATGCATAATATATCTGGTTTATCTCCCATTAACCAGTCTTTGAATCCTTTTCTGTGCACCGCCCTGATTCCATTGACGTTCCATGATAATATTCTGATTTTCCTCATTTTGCACCTCTTTTTAAATTCACTGTTTACCCCTAAACTGATTTATCTACTGATTTACCATGAAGCACCGGTTTTCATAAACTAATTGAAACATCTATTTAATCCTTCATCTTTTTGTGTCCAGTAGTGACCTGATTTTATTCATATCGAGTTTTCGCTGGAATAATGGTGATTTTTTATCATGGTACACACTCAGGTTTTCTTCAAATGTTCTTTTATCAGGATTCTGGTAAAAGATGCCCAGTGGATATTCTCCTGTTTCTGTGGCTCTGCGGAAGGCTTCATTTCGGTCCAGTGGGTCATGGTCATCCTCCAGGTCGTAGGTGTGTTCCCTGAACCAGTCCCTGGTGTTCACCTTGTTGAAGGATACACAGGGCTGGAATATGTCCACCAGGGCATATCCTTTGTGTTTTATGGCAGCTTTAAAGATTTCAATGGACTGTTTGCGGTTTCCACTGAATGTTCTGGCTACGAATGATGCATCCAGTGCTATGGCCACGGCCAGTGGGTTAAAAGGTTCTAAGAAAACACCATCAACTTGTAGTAGGGTGTTGAAGTCCCTCTGACTGGTGGGTGATGCCTGCCCCTTGGTTAGGCCGTAGACCATGTTGTTGTGCACCAGGTTGGTGATGTCCGGGTTACGGCGTATGGTGTGCATGAAGTGGTTTCCCCCCTCCCCATACATACAACCGTCACCACTGACATCAATAACTGTTAAATTGGGATTAGCTGCTTTTATACCCGTTGCGGGAGATAATGACCTGCCATGTAATCCATTGAAAACATTTCCCTTAATGTAATGAGGGAGTTTACCAGCCTGACCAATACCAGATACAAAAACCAGATTTTCTGGTTGTATTTCCAGTTGCGCTAGTGCTGCTTTGAGGTTGCGCAGGATGGATAGGTTCCCACATCCAGGGCACCATGCCACATCGGCATCAGGCATGTCAAAATCCTTTGGTTTCATTATAATACCTCCCCAGAACTTACAGTGCCCATGCTACCCTCATCCTCAAATCCCATGAACTTTCTTATTCTTTCCTTCACTTCCTCCACTGAAAAAGGCATTCCATCATATTTTAAGAATCTTTCCTGTATTTCCAGGCCAGTTTCCAGCTTTATGAGATTGGCCAACTGTCCCTGGGCATTGTTCTCCATGATGATAACATCATCTGCTTTTTCAAGGTAAGCTTCCACTGATTTGTGGAATGGGTAAACCTGTTTTACGTGTAGGAAACTAATTTTTTCCCCAGGATATCCGTTAATGTCTTTTTCATTTTTTCCAGAATTACCTTTAATATCCCTTTTAACGCTCACAGAATTACCTTTAATGTCTTTATTAATTTCCCCTGAACTATCCTCAATATCTTTTTTGTAGATATTTTCCAAAGCTTCCCTTATGGGCCAGTAGGTGGATCCCCATCCAATGACCAGGCTATGGTAATCTTCTCCCCCAACCAGTTCCGGAGCCACTGCATCTTCACGGATCTCATCTATCTTCTTTAATCTTTTATCCACCATCTGCGTCCTTATTTTCAGGTCTTCGGTGATGTGACCTTCTTCATCATGCTCATCTGAATCTACAACCACCAATCCATCCCCATATCCTGGTATCCCCCTGGGAGTGACCCCATCATGAGTGATCAAGTATCTTTTGTATTCAGGAGTGGTTTTAACCAGATAATTCTCATTTTCCACATCTTCCACTGGGAGTGATGGTATGTTGTAGTAACAGTCCGCAAAGTACTGATCAGACAGAATGAAAACAGGTATCTGGTACTTTTCAGCCATGTTGAAAGCTCTTTGAGTGAGGGTGAATGCATCTTCCAGTTTTCCAGGGGCAAATATTATCCGCGGAAATTCTCCGGGCCCGGAGTAGAGAGCCAGGTTCAAGTCTTCCTGGCTGGTACGGGTGGGTAATCCAACTGCGGGTCCTGGTCTCTGGCCGAGGTAAATGACTACTGGTGTTTCTATCATTCCTGCCAGTCCCACCCCCTCTTCCATCAGGGCAAATCCACTTCCTGATGTGGCTACAATACTCCGGGCCCCAGCATAGGATGCTCCCAGTGCCATGTTGATGGCTGCTATTTCATCCTCTGCCTGCTCATATACCAGTTCAAATTCATGGGCATTACCTGCCAGGAAGTTCTGTAGGGGAGTGGAAGGGGTCATGGGATAAGATGACATAAAACGACATTCTCCAGCCAGGCATCCAAACCCCACTGCATCGGTACCATTTATCAGGAGCTCATCACTTACTGAGGACTCTCCCTGTAATGAAATATGGATTGTGTCTGTTTCAGATTTCCCTGTTTCAGATTCCATTAAATGTTTACCAATACTGTAACCTGCTTCACCTGCTTTTAAGTCCTTTTGAAGTATTTCCTGGCCTTTCCTGGTGAACATGTCACTGATTAGACCATCAAATATTTCCCTAGGAATGTTCAACAGACATGACAGGGCTCCTGCTGCAATTACATTGGCAAATATTGGTCCTCCCATTTCCTGGGCAGTTTCCATAAGTGGGATTTCTATAAAATTAGGTCCTGAAACAGAATCAAAAATTTTACTACTCTTCACTGATTTCAGGTGCTCTGGATCTCCTATAACCAGAGTATCAGATGAAATTCTGTCCTTGAGGTGATTTACTGCCCCAGAACTTAGTGCCAGTAGGATGTCAATTCGATCCACATATGAGGCAACCCTATGGGATGATACTCTTATTTCAGTGGAGTTTTGACCCCCTCTAACCCTCGACATGTATTCTTTGGTTGAGAAAATGTTGTATCCACTTTGTTTTACAGCCTGGGCCAGTATGGCCTCTACTGTCTGGATTCCCTGACCAGCCTCACCACACAGAACCAGGGAAATATCTTCTTCTTTTAGGAAAACAGTCATTATTTCACCCCTTGAAACATATATCTCCTAAAATTTAATCCCATTTAAAATTTACATCTTACGTTTCATAGTTAACATTATGAACTGCAATTTACTTAAAATTTAAGTTATCCTGGGCTATGAAGTGGGAAAAAAGTAAATACATTAGAGGGGTATTGGGATTTAAAAAAAGCATTAGTATGCTGAAAATGTTCTGAATAGCTAATTATAAACTAATTATAATTAATTCCAAAAAATATACATAAATAAGTTTAAAATTCTTAAGAAAAATAATTTTTAAAGGAAAATTAATGTTTAAAAGAGTGATATGAGAGGTAAAATAAAAAGTTAAATTGAAAAAATGAAATTCAACTTTGAAATGTAATTAACAAAAGTAAATCAAAAAGAGACTAATGGAAGGTTAAACAGGATTATACCGATTTATATCGGTTAAATATTCCTGTTTGCCCCACCATGATGTTTTCATTCTTTTTAATGTTTCCACTGAAAGTAATTCTCGGTTTCATGTGGAATCATTTCCATGATGTTTCTCATTTTTTAAGGTTTTCCCGGGCCCACTCGGCACCAGCTTCCAGTATTTCCAGGTTGGCTGGTACCAGTTTGGGTTTTCTGCGGAAGGTGTGTTCCACTGCTTCGGTGAAAACATGTTTAGGAAGGCCAGTTAAGCCTAATTCCATTATAACACCCAGCATTGCGGTGTTAGCTGCTCTTTTTACACCATGCTCCTTGGCTATCTTACGGGCCGGTATGGACAGTGTCCTGAGTCCTTCTGGAGTTTCAAACTCACCAATACTGCTTTCGTAGATGATAATTCCACCTTCCCTAACACGGGATGCGAATTTTTCCATGGAGGGCTTGTTCATTGCCACCAGACCATCAGATGTTTGAAGTACAGGGGAACCTATGGGCTCACCAGATATTACCACTGTACAGTCGGATGTTCCTCCTCGCTGTTCCGGTCCGTATGAAGGATACCATGACACGTGTCGCTGGTCATTACAGGCTGCCTGAGCTAAGGTGAGTCCCATACTTAAAACTCCCTGACCTCCGAATCCTGCAATTCGAACCACCTTTCTTGGGAAGGATGGGTCATCCCGGGCCTCCCATGAAGTGTCATCTTGAACTTCGAAGATGTCTTCCAGGGATTCCTGTGAAAAGTCACTACTTGCCCTGCAGAGGGTTTCTGTTTCGCTTCTTTTGTCCCGGAAGTTTTTCAGGGGGAATTCCTTGGTCATCTCATTGTTAACGAAGTCTTCGGTTGCCTTGGCATCCATTCTGAGGTTGGTAGGGCAGGGTGAAAGTACTTCCACAAATGCATAGCCTTTACTATCCCTTTGAACTTCAAGGGCTTTTTTCACTGCCCTTTTAGCTCTTCGAATGTTTTTAGGGTCTGCTACAGATACGCGTTCAATGAAGACCGGTGCTTCCAGGTTGTCCAGTAATTCTGCCATGTGCATGGGGTAACCCATGTAACGTGGGTCCCGGCCTGCAGGGCAGGTTACAGTGACTTCCCCAACCAGGGTGGTGGGTGCCATCTGTCCACCGGTCATTCCGTAGACAGTGTTGTTTACAAAGAACACTGCCATTTTTTCTCCCCGGTTAGCGGCCTGGATGGTTTCATTCAACCCTATTGATGCCAGGTCTCCATCTCCCTGGTATAACATTACCACTGCATTTTCTTCTGCACGGGATATTCCGGTTCCCACTGCTGGTGCACGTCCGTGTGCAACCTGTACGTGTCCACAGTCAAAGTAGTAGTAAGCAAAAACTGCACATCCCACTGGACTGGTCATAACTGTGCGGTCCTGTATTCCCAGTTCATCCATAGCTTCTCCTATGAGTTTGTGGAGTATTCCATGGCCACATCCTGGACAGTAGTGAGTGGCGGTTGGTGCGCTTCCACCTTTACGGGGAAACTCATCCAGCATGGATTCTGGTTTTTTGAGGACTTTTTCATCCATCTTTACTTGGTTACCTTTATCCATGGTGTTATCAAGCGTCATCAGTTACCACTTTCCATTTCATGGATCTTGTCTATGATGCTTTTCTGGTCTATGAGGTTTCCACCCATACGGTTCACCAGTTCCACTGGGCGCTGGCAGCCGATTGCCAGGATTACATCTTCTCTCATTTGACCGTTACTCATTTCAACTGATAAAAACTGACAGTCTTTCCGGGCTAGTTCTCTTAATCGTTCTTCGGGGAATGGGAACAGTGTTTTTGGACGGAAGAGTCCTGCTTTTATACCTTCTGCTCGAACCATGTCCACTGCTGAACGGGCCACTCGGCTGCTTATACCATAGGCTACCAGAATGATATCTGCATCATCGGTCAGGTATTCCTCGTAGTCCACCTCGTTTTCGCGGATGGTCTGGTATTTATCCTGTAAGCGGTAGTTGAAGTCTTCAAGCTGGTCGAAGTCCAGGAATATGCTGGTTACCAGGTTGCCTCTTGTTTCGCGGTTGCCCCTAACCGCCCATGACTCGTCATAGGTTGGGGTTAGAGCTTCTGATGGGAAGTGGAGTCTTTCCACCATCTGGCCCAGCACTCCGTCTGCCAGGACTACTGCTGGGTTACGGTACTTTTCTGCCAGCTGGAAGGCTTTCATGGTGAAGTCGCACATTTCCTGGACAGAGTTTGGTGCCAGGACGATGTTGTGATAGTTTCCGTGGCCTCCTCCTTTAACCAGTTGTGTGTAGTCTGCTTGCTCTGGTCCAATGTTCCCCAGACCGGGTCCGGCACGCATGATATCTACCAGGACGCAGGGAAGTTCTGCTCCTGCCAGGAAGGATACACCCTCCTGCATAAGACTTATTCCAGGTCCTGAGGATGCAGTTATAACCCTATGGCCTGCGGCAGCTGCTCCGTAAACCATGTTTATGGAGGCTTCCTCTGATTCCGCCTGTACGAATTTACGGCCTACCTTTGGGAAGTAGAGTGAAGCTTCGTGTAAAACTTCAGAAGCGGGGGTTATAGGGTATCCGAAGAAGCAGTCACAACCTGCATACATTGCACCGACTATAACTGCAGTGTTGCCTTTTATTAGCTGTATGGTCATTTATCTTCCTCCTTAACCCCTTGTTCATTGTTAATCTTCTTTTGATCTTTACTTCGGGATCTTCGGGGTATGTGCACTTCCACAGCCAGTGGTTCTGGGCAGGTGTAGTAACAGTCCCCGCAACCGGTGCATCCTTTTCCAGTGTATTCTGCATAATGGTAACCGCGTTCATTGATGTCTTCACTCATTTTAAGGACACCTGCACGGCAGGCCAATATACAACGTTCACATGCCTTACATTCCAGTTCATTGAACACTGGATAAGGTTCTTTCTTGCGATTATTCATGATTCATATCATCCCATTAACATTCAATAAAAAAATTTTAATCTGTAGTAAAACCTTAAAAAAATGGGGGAAAAATGGATTTAAATAGATAATAATATCATTTGATGGTTATTATCATCCTAATTTCCCATTAATCTACATAAACAGGTTTATTATTCTTTTTCATCTTTTTCCCGGATTTCCACCCGGCGAATTTTACCGCTGATAGTCTTGGGTAATTCATCCACAAATTCCACTACCCTGGGGTATTTGTAGGGTGCAGTTACCTGTTTAACATGGTTTTGGATTTCTTTGGCCAGTTCGGAAGAGGGCTCATAATCCCCGGTTAGTACTATGGTGGCTTTTATAACCTGCCCTCTTACTGGATGAGGAACCCCTGTGATGGCACATTCTAAGACCGCCTGATGAGATATTACTGCACTTTCCACCTCGAAAGGACCAATACGGTATCCTGAACTTTTTATCATGTCATCGTTACGTCCCACAAACCAAAGGTAACCATCTTCATCCTTCCAGGCAGTATCTCCAGTGTGGTAATATCCATCGTACCATGCAGCTTCTGTTTTATTATCTTCCTTGTAGTATCCGCAGAATAAACCCGGTGGTTTGCCATTCGCGGTTTTTATAACTATTTCGCCTTCTTCACCCACATCGCTCTGTTTACCCTCTTTATCCATGATCTGGATGTCGTATTCAGGGGCGGATTTTCCCATGGATCCGGGTCTGGGTTCTATCCAGGGAAAGTTAGCAATGCAGACCACACATTCAGTCTGGCCAAATCCTTCCCTTAAACGCAAACCGGTGAATTCATAAAATTTATTGTAAACTTCAGGGTTCAGGGGTTCTCCTGCAGTTACCGCGTATTTCAGGGTTGAAAAGTCGTATTGAGACAGATCTTCCTTTATGAGGAACCGGTAAATGGTTGGAGGTGCACAGAATGTGGTTACTCCGTGATGGGAGGCCTTGTCCAGCATTTTTGCTGCATCGAATCGTTCGTAGTCATATACGAAGATCGCAGTGCCTGATATCCACTGCCCGTATATTTGACCCCACATAGCCTTGGCCCAGCCAGTATCAGCCACAGTGTAATGTAATCCATCCTCCACCACATTTTGCCAGTACTTGGCTGTTATTATATGGCCCAGAGGGTAGGTGTAATCGTGCATGATCATCTTGGGCAGGCCGGTGGTTCCTGAGGAGAAATAAATAAGTGCAACATCATCATTTTGAGTGCCTTCTTCTCCAGTAGGTCGCTGGAATTCGGGTGATGCATTTTCTATTTCCTTACGGAAGTTGAACCACTCTTCTCTATCCTCATCTCCCACCAGTGCCTTTATGAAGGGAGCTTCTTCCAGTTGCAGGTGGGCTTCATCGAAGTATCCCGGTACTCCATCTTCTGCTATGCATACCACCATTTTGATACCGGCGTTCCTTATACGGTAAACAATATCCCCGGTTTTTAGCATGTGGGTGGCTGGGATGGTTATGGCTCCCAACTTGTGGAGGGCTAGGATACAGAACCAGAACTCATAACGGCTTTTTAAGGTGAGCATTACCCGGTCTCCCTTTTTTATGCCCTGCTGGGCGAAGAAGTTGGCTGCACGATCAGAGTATTCTTTAAGGTCTTTGAAGGTGAATATCCGGTCAGTATCATCGTTGCACCATACCATGGCCACTTTTTCTGGATACAAACGGGCATATTCATCCACCACATCATAGGCAAAGTTGAAGTTATCCGGTATTTTTATACAGAAATTATCCTTAAAATCAGGATAAGAATCAAAATCTACCTGTGAAACAAATTTTTCAAGTAAAGATGACATTTTTATCACCGGTTATTTTAACAAATCGCTGTTTATCAATTTTTTTAAATTTATAATGCTTATTTTAAATTATATTCTGTTTTATTAATTTTTATAAGGAATTTTTATTATCCAATTTATATTATTATCCAATTTACATTACAATTGCCAGGAATTTAGCTGACTTATTTTCCAGGGCTTCCATGGCATGTTCGTAGGATGAATCAAAAAAGATTGAATCTCCTTCGTTGAGTACAATCTCATTGTCGTGGATGTAAATCTTCAAAGTACCCTCTAAAATGTAGTTGAATTCCTGTCCAGGGTGAGTATTGGTTGATGGTTTGTATCCTTCACCTTTTGGTTCTACAGTAACGATAAATGGTTCGGCTTTTTTATGTATGAATTTTTCCGCTAGATTTTCGTACTGGTACTGTTTTCTACGGCCTACTTCCACCCCTTTTCCCTTTCTGGTTACGCTGAAAATGTGCATCCGGGTTTCTTCTCCAGTTAATAATAAACCCATGTCCACTTCCATTTTATGAGCAATTTCATAGAGAATACTTGCAGGAATGTCTTTTTTACCGGCTTCATATTCCTGGTAAGTTTCCAAAGGAATGTGCAGGTAATCTGCCATGTCATGAATACTGATATCCGAGAGCTCTCGAAGTTCTGTTATTCTCAGCCCAATTTCCTTCATCTTTTCATTCATAAGTAAAACCTCACATTAAATGTGGTTTAAGTCTTTTAATCAAGCCCTTGGCTAGTTTACCAGGGGTATAAAAACTAATAGATTTTTATTTTAATTGAGGATTCAAAGATAATTTGATTAAATAATTCAATTTTTATATCTTTTAATCTATGCTCACCTTTATATTATAACTTTACACTAATTTTATAATGATTGTTAATGACAGTTTAATTTTGCTACTATAAATAAATTACCAATACCATGACACTCCCATCCATACATTTGTAACTGAGAAAAATTTGAGGTATGGAAAAATTTTGAGAATGAACAATTTGATGGAAAAATTTTCAATATTATGGAAAATAATCCCATGAAGTTAGTTAAATTAACATTCAATAAATTCCAAAACTATTTTAGTAGAACACCAAATTTTTCCATACAACACGTACTAAATATTCCAGGACTTACTAAATATTCCAGGATTAATAGAAGATAAAGGAGGAAAAGAGATGGAAATGGATATTAAGATGGTTAATCTGGAAGCACCAGAAGATTGTAATCTTATTTTAGGTCAGAGCCACTTCATCAAAACAGTGGAGGATCTTTACGAGGCCATAGTGAATACCGTGCCACAGGCAGAGTTTGGCCTTGCGTTTGGAGAGGCTTCAGGGGATTGTCTGGTGAGAACTGCCGGGAACAATGCAGATCTGGAGAAACTGGCCGGAGAAAAAATGCTGGAGCTGTCCTGTGGTCACAGTTTCCTGATATTCCTGGCTAATGCATTTCCCCTAAATCTCACCCAGAGAATAAAAGATGTGCCAGAGGTGGTTAATCTTTTCTGTGCCACTGCCAACCCGGTCCAGGTCCTGATTGTGGAAACCGAACAAGGAAGAGGGATAATTGGAGTTGTTGATGGTTTTAAACCACAAGCCATTGAAACTGAAGAAGATGTGGCTGGAAGGAAGAAATTCCTCCGGGATATTGGTTACAAATTATAATCAAAGAATATTCAGCCATTATTTAAGTTTCAATTCATTTAATTTTTCCCTGTTCATCCGTAGTTTAAAAACCCTTCAATGTTAAAAAAGAAACCTCAAATTCTTTAAAATTTTTCTTATTTTTAGAAGTCATCTTTAATCTGATCTTTAATAAGAATTAACCACACCGCAAAATTGCAATTTAAGATTATCTCAAATTAAAAAAATGATATCTTGAAATCATGAAATATTCCTAAAATCCAGTCATATTATCTTAAATTTATATCCCATGAAATCAATATTATAATATATAAAATAGGTTGAATACTTTGTTAAACAGTTCAGGGGGTTAAAATATGGCCAATATTTTATTTTACAGAGTTAGTGGGAGTAAAAAGAAAGATACTGCTATTGATGTGGATGATAAGTACATATCACTCCAGAATAGAAGAGAAGGAGCCATGGTTGTTAAATTCAGGGGTCCTGAAGATAAATTGATGGAAATTCATGATTTTTTCGATGCACTACATGATATGGAAACTGTTCCTGTGGATATTGATAGTACCGGACCAGTAGAGTACTATTTCAGGGGGATATCACCGCTCAGTGATGATGAAGATAACGGGTTTCCCATTAAAAGGTTCAGTGTGACTTTACAGCAGCGAAGATAACCTATTTGAACATTAAAGATTATTCCGGCGTGCTCCAGATTTATTTAAGCATTTCAGCATGTTTCTGGAATATAGCTGGTATTTCCTCGGGATTTTCGAATACAGTGGTGCTGTCCATTGTTGACAGTTTTTCAACGTGCTCGGCATCTTCACGAGTTATAGTCAACTCCAGATCCTTACCATTGGGGAGTTTAGTGGTAACAATACCCTCCCTAAAGTCCGTAGGCATGACGTAAATCGGAGTGTTAGTTTTTTGACCCATTATGGCTGCATTGGTGAGTAGAGTGTCTGCTATACGCAGCGAGATTTTGGCCACTGTATTGGATGTTGCTGGAGCCACCAATAAGAATGCATATCTTCCCAGTTGAATCTGTCCAGCCAGAAAGGGAGCATTGGAGTTGATTTCAGTCCATGTTTTGTCAAATTTTGTTTCCAGAGTGTTAGAGAGGTTGTAATATTTTAAAACCTGGTCTCCTGCCTTGGATATGAACACCCTGATGTCAAATTGTTTATGGTATTCATCCCTCATCTGTTGCATGATTTCTACTGTTTCCACCAGTTTTTCACCGCTTCCCGTAATCCCCCAGGCTATTTTTCTTTTTTTGTTCATGAACTTATTTCTGTACTGAGTTCATAATTTATTTTTCGATTGCCCTTTAACTCCGACTGAAGTCAAACCATAAATTAAGGTCAAACCATAAATATTAGAATTAATCTAGGAATATATCTAAAGAATAATCTAGAGAATAATTTAAAGGGTATTCAATCTTTAATAAACTATACCATCTCACACACTGCAAATTAATACTCAAATTTATCCATATTTTGTAAAAGAGCAATATTCACTGCTTAAATAAGGGCTGATTGAGCAAATAGTGCCTGATTCATTAAATAGGGCAAAATATGAATGATTATATAAACTAACTCCCATAAACTAATTCCTGGTGGTGTTTAACATCCAGAATAATGAAGAAAATAAAAAAGCTGAAAAAATTGAAACCTGTTACACTTGTGGTAAAAAGTTTGACATGAATAAAGAGGATGGAAGCCGCTACCGATACGAAAAATTCCCATTATGTGCATATTGTGCCGAATTTTACGGCTTTTATTTCGATGATCTGGGACAAAAAAGAAAGGAAAAATAAGAAAATAATTGGGAAAAACAATTACTTGAAAAATAATTATTAGTTTTTTTAGTTTCCCAATTTCATTAGTTTCCAATTATCACCCTAAAAATCCACTAAGTAAGTTCCTAAGAGGTTCTTAAGAAGTTCCTAAAAGTTCCTAATAAAGAAATAAGAATTTTATTTTATTATTTCTTTTTCCTTATTTCATTGTTTCTTAAAATTTATTAGTTCCCTAAATGCTTTTTAACCAGAGAAATACCCCATTCTGCCATTTTAGTGGCATCATCAGTGTTTTTAGCTTCTGCAAAGCATCTGAAGATGGGTTCTGTTCCAGATGGTCTGATGATAATCCATCCTTCATCCCGGAATATCTTCACCCCATCGGTGGTGTCAATTTCAAATTCCTTGGTATCTGCGGCGATTTTATCCATTACTTCACGTTTCAAGTCATCAGGACATTCCACTTTCATCTTCACTGACTGATAGGCAGGAAGTTCCGCCACCAGCTGGGATAATGGTTTTCCAGTGAGGGCCATGATTTCCACAATTTTGGCAGTGGACATTGCTGCATCCCTGCCTAAGACAAAGTCCGGGAAAATAAGACCTCCATTTTCTTCTCCACCGAATAATCCATCGCTTTCTTTGAGTTCACGGGCTACCAGAAGGTCACCCACGCGGGTAGCTTTCACTGTCCCCCCACACTCCTCGGCTATGTCATAAATTGCAGTTGAGGTGGCCACGGTGGTTACTATGAGTCCTCCCTGATTTTCCTGCAGTAACTGTTTTTCCACCAAGGCGAATGTTTTATCCCCCATTACAAAGCTACCATTTTCGTCAATGCAGATGGTACGATCGGCATCCCCATCATGGGCAATTCCCAGATCTGCTCCAGTGGCTTTCACTGTTTTTATGAGTTCCTGAAGGTTATCTTCTGTTGGTTCCGGGTTTCTCCCTGGGAAGTGACCATCAGGCTGACAGTTTAAAGTGGTTATTTCACATCCCAGTTTGCGGAGAATGTATGGAGTGGTGGAACAGGCAGCTCCACTACCACAATCTACTATCACCTTGAGATTGGCTTTTTTAATGGCATCATGGTCCACACGCTGTATCACTTCATCAATGTATTCATCAACCAGACCAGGATTGGTAATTACCTCACCAATTTCATCCCAGGCCACCCTATCTGGGTTTTCGTTGAAGTACATATCCTCGATCTTAAGTTCCATGTCTTCAGCAATACCAATTCCATCTTCATCCACGAATTTTATCCCGTTGTACTGTGGAGGGTTGTGGGATGCGGTGATTATAACTCCACCATCGTAGTAGTTCCTTACTGCATATTGAACTGCAGGTGTGGGTAGTATTCCCAGATCAACCACTTGACATCCTGATGAAAGGAGTCCTGATATCACTGCGTGTTTTATTAATGGAGTGGATGTTCTGGGGTCCCCCCCAACAGCAACCCATCCTTTAACCAGTGTTCCGTATGCTGCGGCCAGTTTTGATGCGAATTCTGGTGTTAATACTTCATTGGCAATTCTTCTAACCCCAAATGTTCCGAATAACTTTTTCATAAGAGCACTTCCTTAAATTTTCATGTGAAACTGTTTGAATACAATTCAATAAGGCAACTTCAATAATACAAATGAATTTAATTACCTGATTAATTTTAAATATGGTCTTATTAATATGGTTTTAATTATAATATGGTCTTAAATCCGTATTTTTATTAATGTAAAATCTGCTTTAAACTGTTGCTTAGATGGGTATTAGCAATAGATTTATCTAACGTAACTACTCCCATAGATTATTTAACATAATTACTCCATTTAAGAGGATTACCTAAATAGGTACCCCATTTAAGGAGGGAATTAATTAACATAACTACTCATCTAAATATTTACCCTCCAAACTTTATAATCTTTGTTCTGGTAAACCAGGGTGAAATAACCAGGATGAGATATTGGGGACTGTTCTACAAAGTATCCAATATTATCCCTTTTAACATCTTCTTTTGTGAAATTTCCACTGTAGTAAAGGTTTCGATCAAGGACTTTAACCATACCCGGCTGGTAACCCCCTGTGGAAACTGGCTGCCTGGATACCGAGACAATCACCGGATCAATGCCTTCAGTGAGGGACATGACCACACTCTTACCATCCCCATTATCCACAAACCACTGGGCTAAATCTCTTTGAGAGTCAGTGACCATTGGTTTTACAGATAGGGCGTAGAATAATCCTGAAAAAACTGCAGAGATGATTAAAATGATAATTAGAACTTTGTATATTTTTTCGTAGCTTGGTTTGGTACTGCAGGTGTGGATGTATTCCAAGCCCAGTGCAGCCATTATCATCACTGGAAAGACTGCAAAATTCAGTATTCGATCTATGAGTATGGAAAATCCCAAAATATACGCATTGCTTAATATTAACAGGAATAAAGTCCAGGTAATTATTAAAATATCTTTTCGGGACAATTTTTCAGCCCATCTTTTCATACTATTTTCTTTGAATCCTTTAATCCGAATAATTAACCATAAAACAGCAAATATCAGGGCTGGAACTCCCAATGTCTTGGCCAGAATGATTAAATATTCAACCGGACCCTGAAGAACTGCTTGAGGGTTGTGGAAAGTGTATCCATACTGGATCAATAGGGGAACCCACCATAAAGCAGCCACTATGAGGGTAAATCCCAGGAATATTCCTAATGAGGAGTAATCCACCTCATCCTTTCGCAGTTTGAGGGATAATGTGAAAAGCAGTACCACCCCTAACATTATTAATCCGGTTAAGTTATGGGTTAACATCATTAATCCGCCGATAATACCCCCTAAAACCGCAAATATATGACCATCGCCTTCCAGTGCACAGTAGTAAAAGTAAACCGCCAGGGGGAAGAAGATTAAGGCCAGGGTTTCAGGTAATGGTAGCATAGCCCGGTGGAATACTGATGTGAAAAACAGGAAAAATCCAGCCAGTAAGGCCACTCTTAAGTTGTAAAACTGGCGGGCAACATAGGTGAATGATAAAACCAGGGAAAATGCAAAAACTGGTTGAAGATACCTGGCTATCTGGAAGGGATCAACTTTCAAAAGGGCCGCCAATGCCGCAAGGAGGTAATGGAATAGAGGAGGATAGAATATTGGCCTGCCAAATGGGGCATAGGTTAAAGGGTCCCAGAATGTTAGTCCCTGTTCCATGTAAAGTTTGGCCAGGTGTACATGGTAATATATATCCCAGCTTAAGGGCCACTGGTACTTTAAAGTGGGAATAAGAGCAATGATGAATGCCAGAATGGCAGGAATCAGAAGTAACAGAACAGACTTATTTTTAGTTATTTTTTCATATTCCATTAGCACACCTGTGAGGATGATGAATAGTAAATAGTAAAGTAAACTTAGAGAGTATTTAATTGGAAGTTATTGATTTAAACATAAATAACTTAGGTCAGGATTAATTTAAAAATAATTTTATTAACACTCATTATAGTAAAGCTAAGAAAAGAATTAAAGGTACCAGATATGACTACCAATTCACCTCAATCTTCTCCACAGTCCAACCGTAAAAAACTCTTTTTAATTGTTTTAGGTTTAATCATGATTATTAGTGTAACCTGTTTATTTTTAACCTATTTTAATACTCCAGGATACGCCCAAATGCCTGAAATTCATAGTAATGATAGAATCCTGGTTTTTGCTCCCCATCCAGATGATGAATCACTTGCTGCGGGAGGTTTGATTAAAAGAGCCAGAGATTTGAATGCCACTGTTATGGTAGTGGTGATGACTGACGGGAGCAGTGCAGCCACACCAGATGAACTATCTCAGTATCTTGAAAAAAACAATAAAAGCAATTCCACTGGAATTGCGGAATTAAGATACCAGGAAACTACCAGTGCCCTGAGTAAATTGGGGGTTAATAACAGTAACATCATTTTTCTGGGTTATCCTGATACTGGCCTCAGATCTCTGTTTGAGGATTACTGGGATCCTGATAAACCCTATCAAAGCAACACACCCTTCAATCATTTCGATCATTCTCCCTACAATTTCACCTATCAACCAAATGCCACTTACACTGGATCGAATGTTGCGGAAAACTTGAAACAGATAATGACTGATTTTAAACCCACAATTATCATTGCTCCAGACGGATTGGATGAACATCATGACCACTGGGCCACCAATGCATTTGTAATGTATTCTGCAGCTGCAACCAACTTCAAAGGAACGATGTATACCTACATGGTTCACAAAGGAGGGACTAAATGGCCTTCACCCCCAAACTATCAGCCTTCTCTCAATTTAACACCACCACAGGAACTTCAGAACCAGAATATTAAGTGGATAGAGACCCCATTAACTTCGGATGAAGAAAAAGCAAAAGAAGAAGCCGTTAACTCCTACGGGCTTCCCCTTTCCCTCACCAAGGGTTATTTGAAATCGTTCATCCGAACTAATGAACTTTTCATTATTCCCCAAACAGTTAACGCCCAAATAATCAGTGCTACGAATTTTACAAAGACAGGAATGCCTTCATCTTCATTTGAAGATGTACGGTATGATTATAATACCAAAACCCTTAAAACTTCTGATGAAATGAGTTCAGTGGGAGTAACACGTGATAATGAAAACTGTTACATTGTAATAAACTCCACTCACCAAATTAATGGTGAACTTATTTACCAGTACCATTTCCGATTACTGGAAAATGGACAGTTCAAACGTTTGGATGTTAAAGTTCAAAATGGTACTGCAGTCTATGAAAAAAAATCGGTTAACAGCCTCCAGCCTGAAAATAATGCCACAGTTGAAGTCCAGGGCAACATGTTGGTGTTAAAGCTCCCCCTGAATATTTTTAAGAATGTATCCTTTTTGATGATGAACACCGATGTCAATGATAAAAATGGGCAGTTGATGGACCTATCTTCCTGGAGAGAGCTTAAAGTAACCTGAAATATCTAACGTGAACAGAACACCTAAAGTGACCCTCATATCTATTTAGTTGATATCTGTATCTTTAGATCAATATTATGAGCATATTAATGATTAAAATTGCTTAAATATAAAAATTAATGCTATATTATGCCCAAAAATATGGAAATTATTGGCAATAGGGAGATTACTAAATAGGCAGATTACTAAAGGGAGATTACTAAAGGGAGATTAAAGTTTAATCTCCTTAAATCCCGTTATTTGTTGAAAGTGAATATTTGATAATAGTTGTTTTTATATGCCAGTGTAGTATACGGTGGAGCATTCATACCTGAAGGGAGAACCACATATCCTACATTATCGTTTATGTAATCAGATTGATTCATCCCACCATCAGCATACTTCTGAATATCAAGGGTATGTACTATTCCCTGACCATAACCCCCTGTTGCTACTGGTTGTCTGCTTATAGCTACTATAAACGGATCTCTAAAGTTATAGGCTACTACCACGCTCTTTTTATCTCCGTTTTCCTGGAACCATTCGGCAATGTCCAGTTCACCATCCGAGGCCCTTAACCATAAAAAACCACTATCAACATCAGCCAGCATGGAATATCCGATCATAACCGATGATACATATACACAGGCAATGAAAATACCATAAAATTTTTGGGAGATGTTTTTTTCGGCAATTACAGTTTTTAAGTAGTTAACTCCCACCCCGGCCATAACCACCAGTGGGAAAAGGGCAAATGTTAAAAAACGATTACTTAGGATGGGTATTCCCAGGTAATTCAGGTTGCTAACCAGTAAAATAGATATTAAAGAGATTAATATCAGGATATCCTGCCTGGATCTCCTTTTAATCATTCCAATAGCACCTAAAAATGCGAACAGGAGTGTTAAAACACCGAAAAATTTAGGGTAACTTAACAAGCTCACCATATATGGAGAATCTCCACCAGAATTGAAAACAAGACCATATTTAAGTAGTAATGGTGCCCACCAGATAGATGCCACCAGGAGCGTGGAAACCAGGAAGACCAGCCAGTATTTTAAAATCGATTTATCCTTTAAACTAATTAAAATAGCGTAAATAGATGTTACCAAAACAAGAAAAGAAGCTGATAACATGTGGGTTAAAAATACCACCCCTGCAATGATACCGGATATTGAAGCATATTTATAGCTCTTATTTTTAGTGGAAAGATAGAATCCATAGATTACCAGGGGAAACAGTATGAGGGCCAGGTTTTCCGGGCCAGGTAGAATAAATCTCTGGAAAACAACACTGAAAAATATAAAGAATCCTGCGGTAACCCCTACCAAGACACTTTCGTAAAGTTTGTATGCTACATAAGCAAAGGATAAAAATAAGAACAGAGTTAGTACCGGTTGTAAAACCCGGGCTGCCGTGAACATGTCCCCAAAGATAAGGCCCACTGAAAGCAGTAACAAATGAAAAACAGGGGGATAAAAAATAGGGCGCCCATATGGTGCTGATGTTAAGGGATCCCAGTAAACCAGTCCCTGTTCCATGTAAAGTTTAGCCAGATGGACATGATAAAAAATATCTCCACCCAATGGCCACTGATACTTTAGGGTGGGAATCAGCGCTATGAAAAATGCGGCTAAAGCCGGGATCAATAGTAATAAAACAGGTTTTTCTCGCAATATTTGAGGACAGTTCATTGGGACACCATGACTTTATATTGAATGAAAATATTTAAATTTATAATATAATATTATTGCTGACTTTGTTAATTTCAATTAAGACTTGTTAATTACCATTAATGATTACAGGATATTTAAATGAGAATCATAACTATTATTCCTGCTTACAACGAAGAAAACACTATAGCCCATGTGGTTAACGGTGTTAAAAAATATTCGGATGTTCTAGTTGTAGATGACGGATCCACTGATGAGACATCCGCACTTGCAATAAATGCAAAATCAAATGTTTTAAAACATGAAAAAAACATTGGTAAAGGTGCGGCTATTAAAACTGGACTTAAAAGTGCCATTTCAGATGATTACGATCTCATGGTTCTTCTGGATGGTGATTGTCAACATGACCCCCGGTGCATACCCCTCCTCCTGGATGGAATGGAAGGTGTTGATCTGTTAATCGGTTCCCGTTTCCTGAACATGCCCCCACAACACATGCCCCTGCAGCGCCGTCTTTCCAATGGAATAACCACCCGGCTGATAAGATTTGTGACTGGTTACCACATCACCGATAGTCAGTGCGGTTTCAGAGTAATATCCAAAAAGGCAGCCCCATTTTTTGTTGATATACCCTACAATGATTATGTTTATGAATCGGAAGTACTTTGTCGGGCTTCAGAAAATGATCTGGTAGTGTCTGAAAGACCCATACAGTGCATTTATGGTAATGAAAAGTCTTATGTGCGCGCAAGACATGTTGTGCATTATGTGATGTTCACCCTGCGCCTTTTAGTGCGCAAATTACTGCGGAGGATTTGAATTTGAAAAGGTACTATGTTTTCCTGGTAAGTATCCTGTTACTGGCACTTCTAATAATTTGGATTGGCCCCCAGAAAATGTGGGAAGTTATTAAAACAGCCAATCCATGGTTAATACTACTGGCAGTCGGGGTGCATCTTTTTGTGGTTTGGATCCGCTCACTACGTTGGGGTTACATCATAAATCAACCCTGGGAATTCAAGAAAAACTTCATTGTCAAGACCATCGGACTTTTTGCAGGTAACTTCACCCCTATGCGCAGCGGAGGGGAGGTTTTAAATGCTGTTGCTGGTAAAAAAATCAATGGAATAAGCCTTTCAGAAGGTTTATCAGCAGGTTTGACCGAAAGATTCTTCGATGGAGCAATAGGGGCAATTTTATTATTGATATGTGCTTGTTTACTTCCAAAGGTAAGACTAATAGCAATTATGGGAGGTTTAGCTTCTTTTGGACTTTTAGCTGTTGTTTATCTGATAAACTGGAGAGAAGATACCAGTATCTGGATTTATAATCGTGTTCATTTCATAGTGCGATTTTTACCCATCTCTGAAGAAGTGGTGGAGAACTTATATAATAAATTCACCCAAGGGCTGCGCAGCATGATCGAGTACACTAAAACATTCAGCAGTTTCAAGAATCTGACTGTGGTCTTCGTGTTAACTGCTGCCAGCTGGCTTCTGGAATGTGTCCGTTTGTACATTGTTTTTGCTGCTTTCAATGTTAAAATTAACTTCGTGGCCATTATCATCATCTTCCTCCTGGCCAACATCATCGGAATATTATCTGCCCTACCCGGAGGTATTGGTTCCATTGAACTGTCACTTACCGGATTGTTCGTGATTTTCGGAGTTCCCAGTGCAGTGGGCGGAAGTATAGCTATGGTGGATCGTTTAGCATCCTTCTGGGTGGTCAGTGCCCTGGGAATAATATTTGCATCCTACTATGCCAAGGATATTTTGGATGAGATCAAAGGATACACCATTGGTTTGAAGTCTTCTAAACAGGATTAAACTGAAAACATTATTTCAAACAATAAATTTCATGATAATAAATTCATTTCAACAATAAATTCCCCTGATTAATAGATCCTGGCATGTTTTTCATGCCACTATCTTTAATGAGCTGGCATCCTTGAGCACCACTTCCAGGCTACCCTGATATTCTGTGACTTTTCCATCAATTTTTACACGCCGGTTAATAAAGTTTTGAGGAGTAATATTGGTTTTCTGGATTTCAGATGCCACACTATCGAATATAACCACCTTTGTTTTTCCAGTTCCATCCATCAAATCCAGAAAATAGGTCCCTCCCTTCTGGGATTGACTGACACCGGTCACCAGACCCTCAACTGAAACTTCTTTATCAAGCATTCCCCGATTCATATCTTTGATCTGGACTGTTTGAGGCATTACATAATTGGCAGAGACTATCATTCCCACCAACCCAAAAATAGCAGTGAATAAAGCCAGCCTGAAGATTTTCTTGTCCTCCATCACAACCACAGTATTACTATTATGGGTTATTATTAATAAGTAATTGGATTATGACCTTTACCGTGAACAGAGATTGAATAGATGACCCAAAATTAGTGGGTGACCAGAAATTAATAAATCAAAGATTAAAATGAGTACCAGAGATTAAAAATGGGTGACCAGAGATTAAATAGACAATATTAACAAGAAAATTGGCCCATGCAAAGGATAAAATCAGTTTACTTTAGAGAATTAAAAAAATAAGATTGAAACTTCATTAGTATCTGAAGTTTCTAATTTTGCATAATTTCTATTTTGCATAATATTTAGCTGGCATATATTTCAGCTTTTCTGGGAGTTCCTGAAAATAGATTCAATTCTATCCAGTGTATCGATTTCATCCAGACCCAGATCATTGCGAATTCTTTTAACCACAGGGAATCGAAGGGAATATCCAGTTTCAGACTCCGGACTCTCCACAATTTCACTGAATGCAATTTCCAGAATTATTGAGGGCTCTATCTTCACCTGCCTGCCCTCTTTATTTATGATAAGGGGTTCCACCATCTCGGAAAGCTCCATCAATGTGTTATCATCCAATCCCGTGGCAGCATAAGCCAGAGGTTTGAGTTGGTTATCCGCATCCTGAATAGCCATCAGGTAAGAGCCAATGAAATGAGCCCGTTTACCCTTACCATAGGTTCCACCCACCACCACCAGATCCAGGGTTTCTGGTTCTGCCTTTAATTTAAGCATCTTCTTACCCCTTATACCAGGCATATATGGTGCATGAGGATCTTTTATCATGATCCCCTCATGACCTCCTTTGATTGAGCGTTCAAAGAGATCCTGAGCCTTGTGAATTTCTTCTGGAGTTACTTTAACCTGGGCTGAAAGTTCCAGCTTACCTGATTCTACTTTAACTATTGATTCCAGGATTTTTCTCCTCTCCTGAAGAGGTTCATCCAGGATGGGCCCATCATAATAAAGTACATCGAACAGATAAACAGTTAACGGGATTTTAGAAACCATTTTATCGATTTCATACTTTCTACGTACCCTTTGAAGCATGTACTGGAATGAAATTGGTTTTCCATCCCTGCTGGCAATTATTTCACCCTCAACAATGAAATCTTCATGAGGAAGAGATTTTTCAATGTAATCAGAGATTTCAGGAAGTGCCAGGCTGATATTTTCCAGCCTTCGGGTGAAAATATCAATTTTATCACCGTGCCTGTGAATTTGAACCCTTATACCATCGTATTTGGTTTCACAGATTGCCCATCCCATTTCCTCCACACTCACCTTTATACCCGGAGATAACTGTGCTAACATGGGTTTAACTGGTTTTCCAGGTTTTAAAGTTAATTTACGAAGGCCTTCTTCCCCTTCCATCCGGGCCACCTCAGCCACCAGCCCCATGTCATTGGTTAACATGTGGGCTCTTTCTGTAACTTCTTTGGGTATGTTAAATGCCTGTGAAATAGCATCCCTGATGGTTCCTTCACCTACACCCACTCGAAGTTCTTCCAGAACAGTTCGAGTGATGTATTTAGCCTCAGCAGGAGCTGCTGAGGATAAAAGCTCCATCAAGTAGTCTATTTTTTTAAACTGAGCCCGGTTACCTGAAATTTCAGCCATTTTCACCAGATTGCGGTGAACTTTCCTAATGGTGAGTGGTCTGCTGAAAAGAGTTACCTGGCTCTTCTTCTGGTATAACTCCTCTGCAGCCATACCAATATCACCGGTGTCTCTCATCCTGTTCTCCACATCTTCTGGAGAAACACCCACTGCCTGAGAAATAGCTTTCATCAGTAGTTTGGATCCGATTCCCAGTTCTTCCTCACTCCATGTGGGAAAAATTCGGCCGAGAGCCATTAATGTTACTATTGGGAGGAGCTCCGGTTCTTCATCTCCCACTTTAGCTAAAAAATTAGCTAGTATATCTGTTTTCTCCAGACGTTTGGTGGTGGAGTCCAGATCATGGTAGACTTCCACTAAATCATTGTAAAGCATTGAAATATCACCCTCAAACTCACTCAACTGTTTTCAACATGCGTAAACTTTTTACTCAGATAAAAATTATTAAGCCAATGTTATTTAAATTTACAATTTTTTTCAGGAGATTTTTTAATAAATAATTCCCGGATATTCTAGATGTATCAATACACTTGAGTTTCTGTTGAAGAATTTCATTATAGCAGTACAGATAAATTCCATTAGAATAAATTCATGAGCAGAGTTAGAAGTCCTTAAAAAGATCCAGAATACCCCATATAGAAATTTAGAGCAGATATAACAAGATTTAAAATAAAAGTTATAGAGAATCCAAAAAAACCTAAATGAACTCATCTCTAAATGAACTCTCTAAACTAAAACAATTTATATGTTAATACTCGGATTCGGACCATATAATCTGGAATGAGGTTCCCTTATCCCTTGAAAGTATTACACTCCCTTTTAACTGGTTTATCAGAGCGTTTACCAGTTGGAAGCCCATGGTTCCACTTTCTTTAAATTCAATACTGGAGGGGAGTCCCACACCATTATCTTTGATTACCAGTACATTATTTTCATGATTATCCAGCCCGAATTCCACGCAAATTTCTCCTTCACTTTCTCCAGGGAATGCGTGTTTGACTGCATTGGTCAAAAGTTCATTGAGGATTAATCCACAGGGGATGGCTGCGTCAATATCCAGCATCAGCCCATCAGTACGGGTTTTTAGTTTAATCCGGTCGGTGTCCACGTGGTATGAAGTGATAATGAGTTCTATGAGTTTTTTGATGTACTGTGAAAAATCGATGAGCGCAAAATCTTCAGACTGTGAGAATCCATCGTGGATGAGTAACATGGATTTAACCCTGTTTTTACTATCCTTTAAAACTCCCCGGTTTTCTTCATCCTTCATGTAAACTGATTGGAGTTCCAGAAGGCTGGAGATCATGCTCATATAGTTACTAACTCTACCGTTGATCTCACCTAAAAGCATCTCTTTCTCTTTTAAGGACGCATTTATTTCGGTTTCAGCCTTTTTTCGTTCGGTGATATCCTGAGCTATGACCTGAACTGCAAACAATTCCCCATTTTTAAGTAAAGGTGCTGGATAAACCTCCATTAAACGTGTTTCCCCTTCTCTTGAGATTAAACGTGACTCAAACGGCCCTACTTCTTCTCCATTTAGATATCTGGAAAATAATTCATTGTAGTAGGGAGAATCTTCCCCGGTGATGGACTGGAGATCAGTGAAATACATTCCAATGGTGTCGTCTCGGGACAGTGGGCTGAACTTGGCTGCAGCATGGTTAAGATCAACGATCTTACCATCCAATCCCAGAACAACTACGTAGTTTGGGAAGTATTCAAAAAGAGTCCTGTATTTTTCTTCACGTTCTTTAAGGGCCTGTTCAGCAGCTAATTTTTCAATTTTTTCTTTAGCTTCTTTCAAAGCCCTCACAACTGAGTGAGGTAGTTTTGAGAGGTTATTTTTAAGAACATAATCTGTTGCGCCTTCTTTAAGCATTTCAACCGCGAAATCTTCACCTATTTTCCCGCTTACAAAGATGAATGGTGTGTGGGGAGTGATTTCCCTGGCCAGGTTCATGGCAGTAATTCCATCAAATTGAGGTAGTGAATGGTCTGCCAGGATGATGCTCGGCTTGAACTCCACCAGTTCCCTCCGGTAATCCCCTTCTTTTTCCACGATCTTGGATGTGAATTGGAGGCCCTCTCTTTTGAGCTGAGTTTCTATTAGTTCAGCGTCCAATGGCACATCTTCCAGTATTAAAACTCTTATTTCTTCGGCCATAACATCCCACAGAGTATTATTTATTAAGATTTCAGATATTATTGGTATAGATCAATCACATTTATAGTTATTTTTAATTTACCAATGACTCTTTTTTTATTTTTATAAAACTAAATTTACATTTTTAAAATAAAAAGATTTGGGACAAAAATGCCCAAAAAGGGTTTTTTTGGTTGAGATTTGGCGGGAAACAAGCAAAAATTGATGAAAATCTTTTTAATTAATTAAAAATTAGGAAAAATTCGTATTAGTATGGAAAATTTGTGGATAGTAAAAAGTAGTTAGAAAAAATAGGGAATAGTTAGAAAAAATAGGGGAAAAAATAAACCCTGAATTATTTTTCTATGGCCAGGATCTTTTCATGCAGTTCCAGTGCTCCCACTTTAACTGGAGTAGACTTCTGGAAGTAATGATCAAATAACCGGTTACCCCATGAAATAGCTTCTTCACCATGACTGATTAAAGAAATATTCAGATCATAAGCTCCGTCAGCTGAAAAAAGACCCAGGGCAATGAAGTTGTCCCCGGTGGTCAGGGAGATCTTCACATCTTCATCTGTTTCCATTAGTTGCAGTTTACCATTACTGATCCATTTTTCCAGTTTTTCTTTCCCGACATTTTCCACTAATTTATCAATGATTCCTTCCGTCATGATAAGCTCAACTTTACCATCCTTTTCCAGAGTTTCCAGGAAAATTTTGATACTTGATGGGTTATAAACCGAGGTGAGTTGTTTAAAGTTTTTACTTTTAGATAAGAATTCTGATAAAACTTCCTGTGGCCTCATGATATTGGTGCTGGTAGATTTCACTATAACTGATTTTTCCAGACAACCTATGTCTTTGAAAAGTTCTGGGGGAATACAGCTGATATCATGGTTTAAGAACAGACCTTCACATAGATTCAGGGAATAGAAAGACCTCATAACATCAATTAATTTGTTAGCCACAACTTCTCCAGTCTGTGATAGGGAGTAGTGTCCGGATTCTCGGAAAATGAAATTTTTCTGTTCCAGTTGATTCATTCCATGTAGAATAGTAGATGAACTTAGATGGATCTCCTTACGTAAATCCGCTAAATTCTTAGATCCACTTATTAAACTAATTAATATCTTAGCCCGCACATCTGAGGCTATAAAAAACTTCATATCATCTTTAACTTGCTCGTAGAGTTCAAACATGTAGTCCATTTCACTTCCACCTTTTTTTGGTAAGGGGATTTAATTATCAATTTATGATTTTATTCAATGATTTCATTGTTGATTTTTATGACCTTAATTTAAGTTGCTTAATCATATGAGTATTAGAGATTAATAAATATTCCCTTAACCTGTACTATTTAAAGATGGTTAATAAGGGGTAAAATTGATTGTTAAAAACTATAGCAAAAAAATTATAGAAAAAAAGAGTTTATAAAAAATGGATAAAGGCTAAATGTTTATTAATTAACATTTATCTTAAATAAACCTTTCAAACCTTTCTTTTCCTACTTTACATATGGGACATGTTTCCGGGGGTTCTTCACGAGCACACAGATACCCGCAAACCCTACATCTCCACACAGGTAAGGGAAGAGAGCTTAATGTTTGTTCTTGTGCGGTTTGTTTAGCTGATTGTCTTTGGCTGGGCCCTGGTCTTCTCTCAGGTATGGAAGTTAACTTTTTTTCTCCATGGAGGACTTCACTGGAAATGTACAGTCCACAGTAGCATGCTCCAAATTCATCAAGGTCTGGATCACGATAATCACAGGGACAGATTATATCCAGGTCTTCTTCCTTAATTCCTGATGCCAGACGGCAGGGACAGGCCCCGTAACCATAACGATCCTGGTTTATGAGGATGCTTTCCAAAAGTTCCTTGGTGAAGGCTTCATCCGGATTCAAATGATAACCAAAAGCCTCTGCTTCTTCTTTGGATTTCTCGTAAAACCTGTTTACATCATCTGCAGTGATGTTATTAGGGTTCATCCCAAGATCTCCCTCACTTTATCTTCATTGAATCCCACAATGGTTTCCTTATCATCTATGACCAGGGTAGGAAATGAAAGTTGAGAGTTCCACTTTTCCACCTGCTGGATTATTTCCTGTCTTTCTTCTCCTTCCAGAAGATCCACATAGATATAATCGTATTCCACTCCTAGATCCTCCAGGAGCATTCTAGTTTTTTTACACCATCCACAGGTACTTAAAGCAAAAAGGACTGTTTTACCTTTGTTTTCACCATCAACATGTTGCATTGGCATTTTGATTTCCTCCTTTTTAGAATATTACGGTTCTAGATGAGAATTCCATCATTTCTAATGAGAATACTCGCATTTCCAGATATGACAACATTCCAGACAACATTCTATACATGACAAAGTTCCGGATGAGAATACAACAACATTCTAGATCATTCCCAGAAAAATCATTTCCAGATAAAGATTATCTCCAGATTATGTTAACCTCATCATCGGATTATTTGACCATGATTGATCATAATTCCATCTTTTATTATGTTACATCTTGTATTAATAAACTGGTAATAAAAAAATAGGTGGGATTTATCATATAATCCCTTAACAGGTTATCCCCCTGTTTTAACTATCTGTACCATACTTTAGGATTGATTTATCCACATTATACAGATTATTTGAGGTTATATGTTGTCTCGTACCATTCTCAAGGCACAGAATTCGCCGCACATGGTGCACATGTCACTTTCAGGAGTGGGTTTCCTTTCACGGCATTTTCGAGCCTTTTCAGCATCAAATGAGAGTTGGTACTGTTTTTCCCAGTCAAAATTTTTCCGGGCACTTGCCATTTCCATTTCTTTGGCCCAGGCACTTTCAAGCCCATTTGCAACATCTGCAGCTTGTGCTGCTATTTTTGATGCCACAACACCCTCTTTGACGTCCTGTAACCCTGGTATGGAAAGATGCTCTGCGGGAGTTACGTAACACAGGAAATCAGCACCAGCACGGGCTGCCAGTGCCCCTCCAATAGCTGAAGTTATGTGATCGTATCCTGGTGCCAGGTCAGTTACTATTGGCCCTAAAACGTAGAATGGAGCACCTTTGCAGACTGTTTTCTGGATTTGCATGTTGGCTTCCACCTGGTTTAAGGGGACATGTCCGGGTCCTTCTACCATGACCTGTACATCTGCCTCTCGGGCACGTTTAACCAGATCCCCCAGGATCAGGAGCTCACCAATCTGTGGTATATCCGAGGCATCAGCCAGACAACCTGGCCTGAGACCATCACCCAGCGAGAGAGTCACATCGTGTTCACGGGCGATTTCCAGTAGGTAATCGTAATTTTTATATAATGGGTTTTCTTCCTGGTTGTGCAGTATCCATGCGGTTAAAAAAGCGCCTCCCCTACTTACCACTCCCATGATCCTCTCGGATCTTTTGACTTTTTCCACGGTGTCCAGGGTGATGCCACTGTGCACTGTCATGAAGTCCACTCCTTCCCTGGCCTGTTCTTCAATAGCCCGGAACATGTCATCTGCATCCATGTTAACCACAGCATCCTTCATCTGAGATGCAGTTATCCCAGCCTGGTATATGGGGACAGTTCCGATGGGAATATTTGTAGCTTCCATTACTGCTTTGCGCACTTCACGGAATTTGGGCCCAGTGGAAAGATCCATCACTGCATCGGCCCCGTATTCAGTTGCTACTAGAGCCTTTTTTACTTCCAATTGCACATTTTCCAGTTCAGGGGAGGATCCCAAATTGGCGTTGATCTTGGTACTGAGTCCCCTGCCTACACCACAGGGTTTGGTGTTCCTGTTTTTATTACTTGGAATCACCACATGACCTTTAGCAACTCTTTTTGTGAGTTTTTGAACATCTATGCCTTCATATTCTGCTACTTTTCGTATTTCGTCTGTGATCTGGCCCTTGCCAGCGTGGTACAACTGAGTCACTTTTCTCACCCTCGTTTCATATATTAGGAAGTAGTTGAAAATTAAATATTATGATAAAAAAATTGCATGCTAAAGATATCATGATCAAGGAAGTGCATGTTACCTCACCCAATGACCTGGTAGCAGCAGCCAAACTGAAGATGATGCGCTGCAATGTGGGAGGACTGCCAGTGGTTAATGAAAAACAGCTGGTGGGAATAATAACCCATCGAGATGTTTTACTGGCTGGTGGGGAATCTCTGGGCCTTAAAGTGGGCGATTTAATGAGTAAAGACCTCGAGGTAGTAAATAGAGACACTCCAGTCATGATTATTACTCGGATCATGGCAGATAAAGGTTTCCAGAGAATTCCAGTGGTGGAAGATGGTAACCTGGTGGGACTCATAACCCAGAGCTCACTTATCCGTGCACTTGCTGATTCTGGGGAATAACTAAAATCCTTTTTTAAATATCCTTTTTTAAATAATTTTAACATTGTTAATTTTTTAACATTGTTAATAATTCTTACTTTTTCACTACCAATTTCTCGATATTAATTATTTTTATAAAATCCTTTTTTTCATAATATCCTTCTGTAATCTTAATTATTTTTCATAAAATCCAGTTTAATAAAGTACCACATCTAAATTTGGAGTTGGGTTAAAGTAATGGTTTGGGAATCTTTGGATCTTTCTTATCTTTTAATCCTCCGATCTTTTTAATTCTCATTTTCAGGAATTTTTCACCATCTTCAGTAACTCCATATATTGGTATGGATTCTCCTGCCCTGAAATAAGCTTGATCTTCACCAATTTCCCGGATACATTTAGAAGCACATCCAGTTATCACATCAGCATATTTAAATAAATTTTCTGCATCTTCTTCAGAAATCTGGGTTACATGGGCCGCAAAAATGTATATTTTTATATTTGGATTCTGTTCTTCAAGCTCCCTGATACTCTTTGCATCTGCTGCAGAAACCAGCGTAACCGCTATCTTATTAAATCCCATTTCAATTGCTTTTTTAACACCTTTAATCTGGTTAATCTCTGCTGTTTCCGGATCAAGTATATTTTCAGCACCTAAAAGATTGACAACATCTTCAAGAGGAGTTGTGCTTACCAGACCAGATACTCTACCCCCAATACCCTGAATCAGTTCAGGCTCGGTTAATATTACTGTACCGCATCCTTCACATACTGTTACCACGGCATCGATTTTTCCCGCTTCAACTGCAGTATTCAGAGTTTCTGAAACCCCAAAAGAAAGGAAATCCTGCATTCTCAGGGTTCTCTCACCGGTGCAAAAGCCAAAATCATTTATTCTGAATTCGATGTTTTCCTTTACATCTTTAGCAGTGAGCTTTTTTATACCCCTGTATTTATCAAATATAGGGCAATATTCTATTTTTGGCTCCCCAACTTCGACTACCTTTCCGTCTTTAATTTTAACTCTGGTTTTACCCAGGGCTTCAATCACATGTTCATCCATTTTTTGTTCACCTGAAAACACAATAAGTACCTGAAAACATAAAGTGATTTATTAAATATAAGCAATTCATAGAATAAGTATACTCATTCTTCCTATAGAAAACTTTAAATTAGATGAGAATGAACAGGATATAAGCCATGCCGGGGTGGCTCAGCTGGTTAGAGCGCGCGGCTCATAGGGTATTAAGCAAGTGCTCTGACTTTTTCCTGGGATACCGCGAGGTCGCGGGTTCGAATCCCGCCCCCGGCACTTTATTATCACTATTTCAATGTAAGTTTAAATTTAGACAGTTTATTTTAACATTTTAAATCAGTCTTACTCTCTAAAACTTGCTTTTATTCATTATTTAATTTCTAAAATTTTAGATTTAGTTTTTTGATAAGATCAACTATTAAGTAGTATAGGATAAAAATAAAGGATTTAATTTGAAGGGTTAGATCAATAACGCTAAATAAGACCCCAAATGTTTTTTCATACAAAAAATCAAAAATACCACATTCTTATAATATCAAAAATTATTTATTATTATTTTAGAAATTAGTTTTATGAATAATTCAAAGATGGAAAATCGAGACTTTAAACTAATAAATTGGAATTCAATTGTTATTGGAATTATAATAACATTAATTGGTTTTTCTATTGCTTATTTTGGTCATTACTTACGATTTTTTATAAATTGGAGTTATGATATAGATTTACTTTTTTTAGTAATTGTTATTTTAATGCCAATAGTAGAAGGATTTATCGTTGCTTATATGAATAAACCAATATATGAAGCTGGAATTAAAAACTCAACGCTAGCTACCTTAATTGGTTATATTCTATTTAATTTATTCCTTTTGTCAATAGGAGTCTTTAAAGGAAATTTTGATATTAGTTTCATTAAGAATAGACTCAGCTTATTCATAACAGTATTATGTCTAGTATTTTTAGGCTCTATTATTGGAACTTACCTTAGAAAAACTTAAGGATTATAATTTTGATTGCCATGAGCTAGCCCTGACGTGAAGCCATTTAAATATTAATTTACATTTAACTAACTCATTTAAATTCAAAACCTATTAAAGAAAAAAAATAATTATTTATAATCATTTCAAACGTTTTTCTTTTTCAGAACCTTCAATACAGTACAATTCATGTTTCATTTCAAAATTACTGTGGGCAGGACACTGGGAACAAATGCATTCTACCTGATCAACTTCACAGTTACTTTTACCTAAAATACAAAATAATGCTTCGTTATTTTCAGTCATACACTGATTATATGTTGGGCAGGTCCGACATATACAAATTTTTTTCTTTTCCATGTTAATTAATTGGTTTAACTGCTCTTCTGGCATTTCAGACATTTTTTCCAGGGCTATTTCAAACTGGTCCATAAAATCCCTCCTACTAAAATAACCATCCATTTATTCTAAAGTGACCATCCATTTAATTTCTATATCATTTCTTTGTAATTTTTCTTAAATGATTTTTTTCTTAAATGATCTGTATTTTCTGATCAGTATTTTCATACATCATACAGATCAGTTAGTTATAATCACCTCATAATCACACCAATTACGTGTATCTCATTCTGATGACGTTGAATGCAACTACCACCCCCACAAATGCAATTCTGATATAGGGACTCACTGGGGCAAAAAGAGCGATTAATAATATGACCACACCCACAATACTATGGGTTAAAAGGTTTTTCCAGTCAGTTAGATATGCTCTTAGTCCTTTGATCACACGATTCATGATTTTTTCAACTCCTCTCAATTCATCAAGTACCCCTCAATTCATGAAGTAATATCTTCACTGTAATATTGATTCACTGTAATCAATTGCATAACTCAATTCAAATAAATTTCAACCGCATAAAATCTACTTTTTTCAGTATACTAGCCCAAGTATCTCATCCTCAACAGGTTGAAACCCACTGCACCGGCAAAAACACCTACCCGGACGTAAGGGTTTATTGAATCAAACACGGTTAATATTAACATTGAAACTCCAGTTAATGCGTGGACTATCCTGTTTTTCCTGTCTTTGAAGTATGATTTGATGCCGTTTACTATGTTTCCCATAAGTTGAGTAACCTCCAAATTAGTATATCGAATTATGATATATATAATTATGATATATCGTTTTTTTATATATAGTTTGTGGTTATTAAAACTCCAAAAACATTAAAAATAAACAACACCAGACTAAAACTTATCTAAAAAGAATTAATGAATGGTTATTTTGGTGTATTTATGCCTGCTGAACAGGAAGCAAAAAGTTATTGGGAAATGTTAGACCGTCAAAAGGGAATTATCAGCGAAGAAGAACAGTTGAATCTCTTAAACTCCCAGATTACGGTCATTGGTTGTGGAGGTATAGGTGGAGCCACCACTGAAATGCTAGCCAGAATAGGGGTTGGAAATCTTCGAATAGTTGATAAAGACGTTTTCGACCTATCAAATATAAATAGGCAGTTAATGAGTAGCCAGGAAAGCGTGGGAAGATCAAAAACAGAAATAACCAAAAAGAGATTGGAATCCATTAACCCTACCATAGAGGTTGAAGCATTTAACCAGGAGTTAAATGATAAAAACGTTTTGAAAATTTTAAAGGGAAGTCAAATCATCATTGACGCACTGGACAACCTTTTAACCCGTATTATTGTAAGCCGGTGCAGTGAAAAGTTAGACATTCCATTCATCCATGGAGCAATACACGGCACCATGGGTCAGGTTAGTGTTTTTAACAGTTCCACACCGTCTTACGAGGAATTATTTAAATTACCCTCGCAGGGCAAAGAATTAAGCGATGAAATCCGTTCAAAGGTTTCAAATCTCAGTAAAGAAGTTCCACCAGTAATTGGGCCAGTGCCCAATATAGTGGGATGTCTCCAGGCTTTTGAATCTGTTAAACTTATTACTGGTAAAGGAAGCCCTATTATGGCCCCTCGTGTGCTGATGTTTGATTTAATGAAAGAAGAAGCATTTTCAGTCGTTCGTTTTTAATTAACCCCTGTAATTTAGTGACCCACTACCTGCATAGTCCTGGAAACAGTACAGTTAAAGTAACAACAGTAAAATGTTGGAAAACCAAGAGTGATAAGCCACATTTGACAGAACAAATGTCTTAATTAATACTAATTAATATATAAAAACATGATTAAAGAGTATTAACTTTAATTCCACTTTAAAAATTTTAATTCCAAGTTAAAAATGGTAATTCCTGTTAAAAAAAGGTAATTCCTGTTAAAAATGTTTATTGCACTCAAACAAAGAATAAGGTGTTTTAATGTTATCCCAAAAATCAGTACTAATTGTGAGCTTCATTATTGTAATATCAATTGTAATGACCAGCGGATGTACTTTCGATATGAAAAATCTCATTAATCAGAATAATAACAGTAAGGCAGATATAATTCAGTATACAGTTAACATTGACTCCAGCAATAACAATTCTTATCATGTAAATGGTATGGTAGAAAACAGGGCTGCACAGAACTACAGTTCTGTCAACTTAACAGTTACTGGATACAATGCTAAAAAAGAAGCAATCTCCAAAACTAAAATAACATTACCAAAAGTGCCAGCACATGATTATACTGATTATGATGCATGGTTAACTTCATCCAGTGGTGAAAAAATAAGCACAGCCACTGTTGAATTCATAAATGGTACCAAAGGTTGATTTCTTTAAAAAATATTCTAATTTACTTTTAAAAGGATTTCTTAAAGATTTTTAGAGATTTTTTAAAGATATCTTCGAGACTTCTTAATTTTTAAAAAAGATTTCAGTTTACGATGCACCAGCCACATAGATAATATGATTGTCACAATCCTGGAACACATATCATAATTCATTGCATTGGATGAAATTGGTACATAATAATTATGGTTGTCACAATCCACAAACATTTATATACCAGTAAGAGGAAACATCCTTCCGGTGAAGATCACGGAGGTTACTAAATTGCAAGACAAGATTGGAAAAGTTATTGAAAATATCGAAAAATGCGGTACTAAATTTGTTAGGCTGCAGTTTGTGGACATACACGGGACTCCCAAGAACATGGCGATTCCCCTGGTGAAACCAGACGATATAGAAGACATTATCAAAGATGGACTGTTATTCGATGGTTCATCAGTAGAAGGATTCGTGGATATCAACAACAGTGACCTGGTAATAAAACCAGACCCAGACACCTTCTCCGCCCTCCCATGGAGGCCTGAAGAAAAAGGTGTATGCAGATTCATATGTGATATCTACTGGCCGGATGGAACACCATTCGAAGGAGATCCACGGTACATACTGAAAAAGACCCTGGAAAAAGCCGAAAAAATGGGTTATGAATACAACGTGGGCCCAGAACCAGAATTCTTCATAGTGGATATGGATGAAGAAGGAATTGTTTACCCCCACGATGAAGGTGTTTACTTCGATGTGGAACCAGTAGACCAGGGAACCGACATGAGAAGGGAACTAGTTCTGGGACTGGAAGAACTCAACTTCGAAGTGGAAGTAAGCCACCACGAAGTCGGACCAGGACAGCACGAAATCGATTTCAAATTCGACAACGCCCTCAAAACTGCAGATGCAGTAATAACCTTCAAACAGGCCATAAAAGCCATAGCCGACAAATTAGGCTCAATGGTCACATTCATGCCTAAACCATTCTTCGGAGTGAACGGTAGTGGAATGCACTGCCACCAGAGCCTATTCAAAGACGGTAAAAACGTGTTCTTCGATGCTGACTCCGAAACTCAACTTTCAGATGAAGCACTTTACTTCACTGGCGGTTTACTCAAACACTCCAAAGCACTGTCTGCCATTGTAGCTCCTTCAGTAAACTCTTACAAACGACTGGTACCTGGATACGAAGCACCAGTGTACATTGCCTACGGACTCCAGAACAGATCCACCCTGGTAAGGATCCCTGCATCCCGTGGAAACGGAACCCGTGTGGAATTCAGATGCCCAGACCCATCCTGTAACCCCTACCTGGCCTTCGCAGCCATGTTAGAAGCAGGTATGGATGGTATGGCAAACCAGATCCACCCTGGAGAACCAACTGAAATAGATGTATTCGAACTAAGCTCAGAAGAACTGAAACCACTGGGTATTGACACTCTACCATCCAGCCTATGGGAAGCTTACCATGCACTGGCCAAGGATGAAGTTGTTAAATCCTCCCTAGGAGACCATGTGTACAGTCAGTTCATGGATCTAAAGAGAAAAGAATGGGACGACTACCGGATTCAGGTATTCCAGTACGAACTGGACAAATACCTGCAGATCTAAAACCTCTCATTATTTCTTTTTTCTTTTATTTTTCATACCCTCCCCACATTGATATTCACGAAACATTGATATCCAGAAGTTTCACATCCCGAATTTTAACCATAAGTATTTAAAATCAATCCCAATAATTAAAACTAATATTCTTAAATTTATATATGGATATAATACTAGAATTCATTAATGAAACTAGGATTATTATAAAAACACAATAAGATTACCTGAAAACTAAATAATTTTACTGATACTAAAATAGAAGGGTGAATAGATGCCACAGGAAACTGATCGTAAGATGATGGAGATCCTGAGGATCCTGGCAGACAGAAGCGAGGTCTTAGGGGCAAAAACCATAGCTGAAGAGCTCCGCAAAAAGGGATATGACCTTGGTGAAAGAGCAGTGCGATACCATATGCGCATCTTAGATGAAAAGGGATTCACTGAGAGAATAGGATATGCGGGAAGACGAATAACACCCGAAGGTATTAAAGAGCTCGAAAAAGGCCTTATCTACGATCAGGTTGATTTCATTTTCGCTAAATTTGAAGATATGATGTACCAGACCACCCTTAATCCAACAACCGGGTTGGGTAAGGTAGTGGTAAACTCCTCAACCTTCCAGTACGATGAAAAAGTAATGGAAATCATCAAAAACAGCTTCAATAAAGGACTGGCAGTAAGTCCTCACGTTAAGATAACTGAACCCTCCCCTGAGGATGATGAAAACATGATGGTGATGGAAACCATATGCGGAACCACCATCGATGGAATGATACTTAAAGCAGGCATTCCCGTTGTCCCCAAGTTTGGAGGACTGGTAAAGGTAATAGATCACGTTCCCAAAACTTTTACCGAACTTATCGCTTACAAAAAGACTTCCATGACCCCACTGGAAGCCTTCACCGACAAGGAAATGACTTCAGTTTTAAAATTAGCAGATTCAGGTAGTGGAAATATCCCTGCCAATTTTAGATTGATACCAGCCACCGCCCGTGATGAAGCCCTTAAACTTTTCAAAAATCTCCAAAAAATAGGAGTATCCGGACTTTTGAAGATTGGTAAACCCGGTGAATCGATTTTGGGCATTCCCGTGGATAAAGATATGGTTGGTATCGCAGTAATTGGTGGTATTTCACCATTATGTGCTGCTAAAGAAGCAGGATATGATGTTGATATTAAAATGGCTGAAAACACCGTTGAGTTCTCCGAGATGGAAAGGGTAGCCAACCCCAAGAATGTGATTAAAAAAGCAGGTAATGAGCAGGGCGAGAAGGTTAAATTCCTCCTTTCCAAGGCATGGAACCTCATACATCAGGTGGATTTTGACCCGGAAAGCCTTAAAGGACAGGTAATTGTGAATGTTTCCTACCTGAAAAATGAAGACCTGGAAGAAGGGCTCAAAATATTTGATAAAATCATGGCCTCCCGTCCGGAGTACTGTACCAGCAAATATTTCCAGATCATCCCGGGACCCGATGGGAAGAAAGGTCTGGCCACGGTTTGCAGTCTCACCATAGACGGCATACTGACCAAGAATGGTATTGCCTCCACACCACAGTACGGTGGTATCCTGGAAACTGAAGGTAAATCACCACGGTTCATTGAACTAACAGCCTACAATGGGTCATCCCTGGATCCCCACGAAATATACCTATCAAAGGGATTAACCTCGGTTAATAAGTCTTTAAAAAAGGGTGGGAGAATTTTAGCCAGTTTAAGGGAAATTCCCTATGTTGCTCGACCAGAAACCCTGGATGTTCTGGATGAAACAGAAGAAGCTGGTTTTTCCATCCTGAAAGTAGGTAAACCAAGTGAACTGGTCTACAACGCCAAGGTAGATCGTTACCATGTGGGAATAGTTGCACCAGGTGGTTTGAATCCTATAGCTGCCATAAAAGAAGCAGGAATATCTATAGAAGCCAAGGCAGTGGAGATGTTAATGGATATAAGCAAGATGGAAGAGTTTTAAACAAACTTCTTCCTGTTGTTGTATTTGAATAAAAAAAATATTCTTTAAATCCCTTCTATACGGTCAATTTTTCTCATTATTCCATAAAATCTTATTATTCCCATAAAAAAGGTTTTAATTACAATAGGGTTTATTTTACAATAGGGTTTATTTTACAATAGGGTTTATTTTCAATTAAACATTTAATTCTTAACGAAATATTCCAGAGCTAGATAGTATCCCCAGAATGAGAATGGAATCTGTTACTCATTACTGGGAATGTTTGAGTTAGTTGATCTACCTTTGAGTTAGGGATCTACCAAGTCTTTGATTTTTTAGTCAACAAAACGTTTATCTGATTTTTTATCTTTAGCTTCATGATGTTTATCGTCAAACCAGCCTATAGAAACCTCTTCATCATTACAGGTGTTAAAATGAGGAATGTATGGCTTTATATCAAGAAGAGGAGTTCCATCAAGAATGTCCACATTGGATATATGAATTACATTCCCTTCTACTTTATCCAATTTAACTACTGAAATACCAATAGGATTTGGACGTTTAGGTGCTCTTGTTGCAAATATACCCCGTTTTACTGTGTCCAGGAATGGTTTTACTTTAAGTGAATGTCCATTGCACATGTGGAAATGATAGATCAATATAATATGGGAAAATCCATCTAAATCCTTTAAACCTTCTTCATATTCTTTGTTAAGAATTATTTCTCCTTTAACTCCTTCTGCACCAACAGGTTGTATTGGCATTCCATGAAGTTCCCTAAAGGGAGAATGTATGATTCCAATTGGATTGTACTGTACTTGATTCATTGTTTATCACCGTAATACAAAATAGTGGAAAATGCCGAGATGTAACAGTTTACATTAAAAAAATATTTTAATCATCTAATATATAAAATAACACGCTCGAGTAAACTGGATGAAAACTAAAAATGGAGATGTTAAACCATGAAAATAAGTGCCAGGAATACTATTAAAGGTAAAGTAGAGGGTGTGGAAGTAGGAGCAGTAATGGCTAACGTCAAAATAAAAATAGAAGCTCCAGATGTTATCACAGCAATAATCACCAAGGAATCTGTCAAAGATCTGGATATTAAAGACGGGGACGAAGTTATCGCCATTGTTAAATCCACTGAAGTAATGGTTGGCAAAAAATAACCCTATTACTACTTCTCTTTTTTATTTTTTTAAAGAATTCATGGTTTCAACCCAACAATCAAATCCATTATAATTTCCTCACACTTCGCTTTTTAAAGGATAATAAAACTTTTTTTAAGGTTTTAACAATTATTAATTTTTTTTAAATTTCAATGAAATTCGATATGTTTATATGTCCATATCGCATAATTATAGCATCAATCATTAAGTGAGGGTGATAATTATGCCAGTAGTTATAGACGACGATAAATGTGGAAAGATCGAAAACTGCCCAGGAGAAGGCCTGTGCATCAAACTATGTGAACAGGGAGCCCTAGTAGAAGAAGATGGCGAACTAGTTCTGTACCCGGATAAATGTGATGACTGTGACTTGTGTATCACCAACTGCCCTAACCAGGCTATATCCAAAGCTTAAATCTTAAATATAGGGGAATGGTATTTATGAGCGCGGTAGAAAGAAATGGGAACGACAAACGTTCTCTGGATTACATCAGTGACAAATGTGTGGGATGCGGTATATGCACCAGCATCTGCCCCACAGAATCCTTAAGGCTGGGTCCAGTATTACCCATAGCCAGAGGACTGGTGGATATGGATTACGTGAATGTTAACAAGAACAGTTGTGTTTTATGCGGTTTATGCGCATCAGCCTGTCCTTTCGAAGCATTCGAGTTCAAGATCAACGATGAAAACATCAAAGATCTGGAGGCCTATCCTCAATGGAACCACTCGGCCTACATTGACAATGAAGAGTGTTTATATTGTAAGGCATGTGAAACTGCTTGCCCTCAGGATGCCATAACCATAAAACGTGAACTGCCTAAACGTTCCAACCTGGTTGTAGGTGAAATCGATATAAACAAGGATGAGTGTATTTACTGTGGTATATGTGAAGAGATGTGCCCACCACAGGCCATAACTATGACTGTCAAGGAACAGATGGAACGTGACATCGAAGTGGATGAAGATAAATGTGTTTACTGTCTGGTGTGTAAACGTGCCTGCCCAGTTGATGCTATAAAAGCAGCATGTACTTCTTGTTCCTATGGTGAATACGAATTAAATCCAGAAGATGCCGAAATCAAGGGAAGGGCCATTCTGGAGGAAGACAAATGTGTTAACTGCGGCTGGTGCCAGGAAATCTGTCCGGTTGATGCTGCTAAAGTCATCAAACCATTTGAAGGCGAAATTTCCGTTAACATCGAAGAATGTAAAGGTGAATCCTGCCACGCATGTGTGGACGTCTGCCCCTGTAATGCAGCAAGTATTGTGGATGATAAATCATCCATTGAAGAGAAATTCTGCATTCTCTGCGGTGCCTGCAGTAATGTGTGCCCACAAAACTGCATAACCATTAAACGGGACAAGATGAACCTGGAAAACATCCGTTCCAAATCCTGGCAGAACAAGCTATCCGGATTAATTGAAGGGAAATAAAGTAATTTTTATCTCTTCCTCCTTTTTTTCTTTTTGAATTAATTACCATGTTGTAATAATTAAATTAATTTACATAATAATTTGAATGCAAACACAATCTATTGTTATAAAAATATTATAATCTTAAATAAAATACATAATGTGCAATACAACTTCTTGTGCAATACAACTTTTAGTATCCATAATGTATTCAAATAAATAATATCCAAATAATAAAAAAATAGGATTTTAGATTAAAAACAGAATCCTTCCATACCTAGACCTATTTCAATTTTTATTTCCATGGCAAGTTGAAATTTCCCATTAAATTTTACAATATCTACAATTTTTACAAGATCTAACTTAGCAGATTATGAAATTTTTATCAATTTTTTGATATTCTTTCAGTTTGATATTCTTCTTAGAATTTTTTTTACCATTCTCAGTATATCTACATATCATGCCTAAAAAAAATATTTTAGCAATTAAACATCCAAAGAGTTATATAAATAGTTTAAATTACTTTAAAACTTATTAAAAAGATAATAATGAACTTTTAACAAATTCTACCTGTAAACAGAAGTTTAAAAATGAAATCACTAATTATCGTACAAATAATTTTAACCACCTATAAAACATTTACGCCTACCCTATAAGACGACATGTTTATATATGTTATTCGTTAACTGTATTTTGTGGCAATGTGAGGTGGAAATAATGAAGGAATACCAAACCCTCCTAGAAAAAGCACGGGATTTACATGGCGAATTCTGTCCAGGCATTGTTTTAGGAACTCGAATGTGTATGATAGCCATGGAACAATTGGGAATGAAAACCAGCAGAGATAATAAGAATCTGGTAGTGTACGTGGAAATAGACCGCTGCCTTCCTGATGCCATACAGGCAGTTACAGGGTGCAGTCTAGGTAATCGCAGACTAAAATACAGTGATTACGGTAAATTCATCGCTACTTTTGTGGATATTTCCAGTGGCAAAGCAGTTCGGGTTTCAGCCCTTGATGATAAACTTAATTCAAGCCAGGGTTTCTGGACCTGGCTTGAAAACATTATGATTTCAACCAAACCTGGAAATTTAACCCCTGAAAAGGAAGAAATAGAATTCGCAGCCCAGCTGATGGAAGAAATAGCCCTTGAAGATCTTCTACTCATGGAAGAGATCCACTTTGAGGTACCTGAAAACGATATTCCCGGATTCATAGAACACGTGGCAGTGTGTTCAGTGTGCGGAGAACATGTTATGGACTGGAAAGAGTTCACTGTGGACGGGAAAACAATTTGCAAATCTTGTACCCAGAAACAGGTTGAAGTACTGGTTAATGAAGTGTATTCAAATGATTTATATGAGGTCAAAAGTTAACCAACTTCCGTATATCAACTTGAATCTAAGTCCTCTATTAAATCAATGCCCTAACAAGCCCATGACATCACATCAATCTATTTAATTTTCCCAAAAAAATTTTATATAATATTTTTCAATTCTACATTATGACATGTATATGATCGATATGTTTTTATATGCATTTTTACAATGTATTGATACTTTCAATTAAACAATTCCCATAATTCAATGGTATTATACACTCATGTCATGTTTATTTTGTAAGTATTAAAACAAAAAAATCAAAAATTTTTCAACTTTTTTGTTTGAATATGAATTTAAAATTGGAATAATAACCATAATATTTAATAAATCATTTAAAAAGCAATATTTACATTAAAATTACAAATATTTAACCAAATTTAAATTAAAATTGAATAATAATGATTATAATGTTCTTTATTTGGAAATAGCTAAAAAATATACATGAAAATGTTAAATAAACGAATTAAATAAAAATTTTTTTTTAAATTTTCATAAAAACGATATGTTTATATATTCATATCGCATAGTAGTAACGTTATTCTAATAAGGATCATTCACTTTCTAAAAAAGTGACAAGAGGTGCAATATGAATGAAAGAGCCAATAGTAGCCCATATGGATATTATGAAAAAGACTACATTTCTACTCCCAGCATATAACGAAGAAAAATCCATAGGCTACGTTTTAAAAGTGATTTCCGAGTCATATCCTGATGCAAAAATTATTGTAGTGGATAATAATTGTGATGATAAAACTCCTGAAATCGCTGCCAGTTACGGAGCAACAGTAATTCATGAAAAAAGGCAGGGAAAAGGATTTTCTATTAAAAAAGGATTGGAAACCATAGACTCTGAGTATATAATAATGCTTGATGCAGATAACACCTATGATCCAAATGAAGCTTTAAAATTACTAAAATCACTGAAAAAAAGTAAAAGTGATGTTATTCTTGGAAACAGGTTAACTGATAAGCGATGCAAAGACTCTATCACCAGATTTAACCTTATTGGAAATTACATACTTAGTTTTCTAGCCAGTATTTTATATAGTAAAATTTCAGATGTTTGCACAGGTTATTGGGTTTTTAACAGAGGAGTCAAGGATTATATCCTCAATACCGGAATTGAATCCAACGGATTTGAATTAGAAGTTGAAATTTTTGCCAAAATAAATAACGCTAATTTTAAAATCCATGAAATTCCCATAAACTACCGGAGGAGAGTTGATAAACCTAAGTTAAGTTCTGCCAGAGATGGATGGAAGATATTCAAAAGTTTATGGTATCAAAAAATAAAATTCATAATAGTTGATCTGAAGGTAAAAAGCCATGAATTGAGGGATTAAAAATTAATTTTATCCACAAAAAGAAATCTTATTCAGAGGTAAGTCAAGTTGAAGATTGCAATATTGGGGTCACGAGGTATACCTGCTAAATATGGGGGTTTTGAAACAGTAGCAGAAGAATTATCAAAGAGATTGGTAAAAAAAGGGCACAAAGTAACTGTAAGTTGTGAATACCAATCCAAAAAATCAAGGATCACTGAATATGAAGGTGTGAATCTTGATTATTTTAATCTAAAACCACCCAAAAACTATTTTTTAAGGATGATTTATGAACACGTGTACGATGTTTATTTTCTTATTAAATCAGCCCGAGATCACGACATCATCTACTTTTTAGGAGCAGAACCCGCAGAATTTTTCTTTTTACCAAAATTGTTTAATAAAAAAATAAAACTCGCAGTGAATACTGATGGTGCCATGTGGTTAAGAAATAAGTTCAATAGATTGGTACGATCGATTTTAAAATTGAATTACACTTATTTTGCTGTGAAATTATCAGATGTAATAATAATTGATGCAAAGGGAATGAAGGAATTTGTTAAGGGCAAATATCATTATAAAACATTTTTTATACCTTATGGTGCTAATTTAATGGAAAAATCACCATGGAATGAGCAAAAAGTGAAAAAACTCAACCGGTACTCAAAATTAAATACTCATATTAATAAAAATGAATACTGGTTAGTGGTTTCAAGGTTAGAACCTGGAAATAATATCAAAACAATAGTGAAAGCATTTGTAAACGCAAAAACAAAATTTCCATTAATTATTGTTGGAGACTTTCCCAATGATTCATTTCGAAATGAAATTGAAAGATCAATTCTAAATTGTAAAAATAAGATTGTTCTAGTTGGTGGAGTGTATGATCTGGAAATTCTAGAAATTCTTAGACAAAATTGCTTTGCTTATTTCCATGGCCATTCTACAGGAGGAACAAACCCTTCACTTTTGGAGATCATGATATCTAAAACCATTGTTGTGGCCCATGACAATGTATTTAATAAAGAAGTTTGTCAGGATTCTGCTCTTTACTTTAAAGATGTTGATGACCTTAAATCTAAAATAGAAACTTTGGAAACCAATTCATCAGATTATTCTTATCTAAAAGAAAAGGCCTATTGCAGGGTGAGAGAAAATTATGACTGGGATAAGATTGTGGATGAATACGAAAACGTTTTTAATAATATTATTAACTCTTAAAAAAAGGTAGGTAAGTTAAATGACTGATTTAAATTTAGGTATTGTTGGGCTTGGTAAAATGGGAGCCCTTCATTATGGAAATCTTGAGGTAATGGATGATGTGAATGTTGTTTGTGCAGCTGAAGCTAATAAACAGGTTTATAATTACACTAAAAAGATGCTGGATATTCCAATTTATACCGATTATAAACAGCTAGTTAAACATGAACTCGATGCAATAGTGGTTTGTGTGCCCGATGAGCTGCACTCTCCACTAGGGAATTATTTTGCGGAAAACAATGTAAATGTATTTATGGAAAAACCATTAGCCGATTCTGTGGAAAATGCCAAGAAAATGGTTGAATATTCTGAAAAAAATGGAATCATAACCCAGGTAGGCTACTTTAACCGCTTTGCATCTACCTTCAAAAAAGGGAAAGAACTGCTGGATAACAATATTTTAGGGGAATTATTCTATTCCAGGGGTTTCTCTTATGAAGGTTTAGTATTTGAAAAAAATAAAGGTTGGAGATTCTCCAAAAACACAGATCTTGGAGGTTCTCTTTTAGATATAGGATCTCACATTATCGACATCCTATTATGGTATTTTGGAGAAGTTGAAACCTTATTTGGAATAAAAAAAGATGCATTTTCCAATGCAGATTACGGATCATCCATACTGAAGTACAAAGGAGGATTGACATCTACAGTGGATTTCAGCTGGAGTTCACATTCTCACCGGCAGATGCACAATGAAATTCAAATAGAAGGCAGCAATGGATTTATGAAAGTGAATAATGATTACATCAAACTCTTCCTCAATAACAGCACCGAAGACTTTGAGGAAGGATGGACCACAATTTACGGAGTGGAACTGTACGAACCATCAGAATTTTTAATAGGTGTTGAAACTGCTTATTTCGACGAAGACAAACACTTTGTTGAATGCTGCAACACAAACAAAAAAACAATTATCGACTGGAATGACGGCCTCATAACTCAAGCGATTTTAGAGGGAATCATTGAATCCAACAAAACTAATAAAGTAATTGAAATGAGGGATATCATTGAATAAGATTGATAAAGTAATATTAGGGGCGAATCCCTTTGAAGGTGTGAGTTACCTTTCACAGGAACAGCGAACACATTACCGGGAAAAATTCAGCAAAATAGACAACATAGCCGAGATAATAGAAGTGGCAGGAGACTTTGGAGTAAACACCATTAGTACCGGGAACAATCCAAATGTTTTGAAAGCCATAAAAGTTGTAGAAAAGGAAAAAGATGATGTTAAGGTCATACCAGTTATTCCCAGTGTATATGAATATGTTAAACAGTCCTCACTGGGGGGTATGAGTAGTTTACTGGATGGGATAACCAAGTACAACAAATTGAAAATAGCTCTCAAGGCACCCTCTTTGATTAAAAAAGGGTTGTCAAAGGATGTTCTGGGACTCTTCTCTGATCTTATTGATTTAGAATTAGAAGGATTCAGGGATTTTGACATGCCAGTGATAATTCTCCATGGAGTAACCGTGGACATGGCTATTTCATTGAATCAGGTTGAATTACTCGGAGTTTTCTGTGATTTTATACGCGAAAAATATGATGCCGAACCTGGTATAGCCACCCACAACTTTGGGAAATTAATGCCAGTCATTGAAGAAAACAATTTAGATATAAACATCATACTGGCCCCGGTAAACAAAAGGGGATTCATGATGAACCCTTCTCAGGAGAAATGTTTGGACCTAGTGGCTAAAACAGATAAAACAGTCATTGCTAAGAAGATACTGGCCGGAGGAGTAATAGATCCTAAAAGTGCATTTGAATACATATTCGATGATTTAAAAATAAACAATGCCATGGTTGGGATTGCAGGCCTGGATGAAGCTTATCAAACGTTAAGGGTTGCAAAGAAATATTTGTAATTTGGGATGAGAATGAACCAAATTAAAAAAGTGATTATAAAAATAAAAGTTAGGTAAATGCTTGAATGATTAAAAAAATGTATCTACTCTTTTATAATTATTTTCTAAGTCTGTTAACCCAAAATGAGAAGTAAAAACCCCCAATAAATCTTTTATTTAAAATGGTGGCAAAAAGATGAACATCATACTAGTTAATTATATGGAAACAACTGAACCCGGAGGGATTAATAAAGTTGTTCGGGAAATAGCAAGTAGTTTATCTCAAAATCACAGGATTACTGTTCTTCAACCAAATCCATTAAATCTTCCAAATGAAGAATTAATAGATGGCTACCAAATAATCAGAATTAATTCTAGATTTGGAAATCACTTTTATGAATTTAATCCCCAGATATATTTTTACTTAAAAAAAAATTTAAAGAAATTAAATCCAGATATAATCCATATTCACGGATATCATACTTCATTCTCTCTTGAAATGATCTATCTGTTTCGTAGATTTAACCCGAAAATACCCATAATCTTTTCACCACATTACGACATTTTTAGCCATGATACCTTTGCAGGCAAATATCTGTGGAATGTGCATAATTTCATAGGCAAACACATAATCAAATCTTCAGACTTGATTATAGCAGCTTCTAACTTTGAATCCAAAAACATAAATAACGATCTAAATGTTCCGAAGGATAAAATCATGATTATTCCCCATGGTGTGGATACAATTGATATTAAAAAAGAAAATAAGAAAGGAAACCTATTAAATTTACTGTATGTTGGCTATCTAATGGAATTAAAAGGAGTCCAACACCTTATAAAAGTTCTTGATGAACTGATAAATGAAAAAAATGTTCAAACTCATTTAACTATTATCGGAGAAGGGCCATACGAGGATAATCTCAGAAGTCTCGCAGATAAATTAGATTTAAATGAATTCATTAATTGGCGTGGATTTATTCACTCTGCAGAGCTCAATGAATTGTTAAAATATTATAAAAAGTCAAATGTTTTTTTATTGTTATCTCAATCTGAAAATTACGGAATTGTTGTTACTGAAGCACTGGCAATGGGAACACCGACCATAGTGACTAAAAGAACAGCTTTAAAAGAGTTTTTAAATGAACCAGGATGCTTTGGTGTTGATTATCCACCAGATCCTAAAAAAGTTTCGGACCTAATACTAAAAATATATAATGATGAAATCAGCGTAGGTCCCTTAAGCAATAAAATAAGAACATGGAAAGATGTCATACCTGCATATGAAGCTGTTTATGAAAATTGGTAAAGCATGAGAATTTTACACAATGCATAGGGGCTTTTACAAAATTATTTACAAGTTAAATAGTTATAAACAACTTATAAGAGGGTTAAATTATGATTGATCTTGAAAAAGAAGATATAATGGGAAAAGAAGTAATGAAAAAATATAAACATTTACTTATTGACGTTCCCGGTTACTATTTACAAGTATCAAATGTTGACAGGCGACTTGTTGATTCCATTTCATTACGTGGAAAAAAATTACTTAATGTGGGATGTGGAGGATATATTATTTCTGATATATATTTTGCCATGAAAGGTGCAGATGTTACCAGTATAGATATTGAAAAATGGGTTATTGATGGGGCCAAAGAGAGAATAGCAAAGTTAGATAATAAAGAGGATATAAAATTGGAAGTAATGTTGGCTGATGGGAGACAACTACCATTCCCCGACAATTCATTCGATGTGGTAACCAGTTTTTCTGCAATTGAACACATTGAAAAAGATGAAGATAGATTAAAAGCCCTTATGGAAATGGCAAGGGTGGTAAAACCCAACGGCCACGTGGTTATCACCGGCCCTAACCTATTAAATTTGCCAGTGACTTTCTTTTCTGGAAGATTGCACAAACGGATAGGTGGATTCGAACATCGTTACACCCGTGGTGAACTCAAAGATATGTATAAAAAATGTGGATTGAAATTAGAAGAATTTGATGCTGAATCTGTTTATGTAGTTGATCATAATTTGTTAAAAGATTGGTTGCCATTCATGGGAAAGGTTCCAACATCATTTTTTAAACCAGTATCCGCCTGCATGCGTGTTTTAAATAATATTTCATTTTTAAAAATATTCGGAATGAGAATGGGTATTAAAGGGAGAAAAGTTTGATTCAAATTATAATCCCCATTTAAAAAAAATCCCAAAAAAACTGAAACTCAAATCATACCAATTAAATTATAACAAAAATACACCCCAGCAATTTCAAATTTAAATTATAAGATATGAATCAATCATTTCTCAAAAAAAATAAGGAATCTATTACATGGACATCCTAAATATTTTAAGTTTTAGTGGCCTTTCCAGACCAAAATCAGGAAACCAGAATAGATTCTATAACCTTACAAGTCAATTAAGGAATAATAACAATATGATTATTCTGGAACAGGAGACTAATTTTGATCCTAGTGACAATGAAGTGGGGAAAGTTTACACCTACCATGACCCTACAATTTTAAATCATGAATTCAATATTCTAAGGGATTTTAGTTTAAGTTTTATTCTAAATATTAGAAGAATATTAAATGAAAACGAACTGGATTTAATTCAGATTGCCCATCCAAGTGGTTTATTGGCTGTGAAAATAATTTTATTCTTTCGAAGAGAAAAAATAAAAATTGTCTATGATGCACTTAATGTGGAATCTGATTTTATTTATGATGTAATAGATGACATAGAACTTCCAAAATTGTTCAAATGTGTTTTACCACTTTACATAAGATTTATAGAGTATTTAGCTGTGAAATTGGCTGATCACATCACCTGTGTCAGTGAAAAAGATGAAAAAATTTTCATTGACAGATACAATATTCAAAATAAGATTACTGTCATTCCATCGGGATGTTCAATCCCAGATAATACTGGATTAAAAAAAGAAGATATTAGAAAGAAATGGAATATAGATCCCCATGCATCCATTATTCTCTTCCATGGCTCATTTTCACACCCTCCTAACAGAGAAGCTTTTGGATTAATAACTAATCAAATTGCTCCACACTTTCAAAAAAAACCACAGATAATTTTTTTATTGGCAGGAACCGGCCTTGAAAAGTTCCAAAAATTTAATGTCCGATCCCTGGGGTTTGTTGAAGAGTTAAATGAAGTGATTAAAATGGCAGATGTGGCAATTGTTCCTCTGAAAAAAGGTGGTGGGACTAAATTAAAAATCTTAGATTATTTAGGTGCAGGTTTACCTACAATAACCACTCCCAAGGGGATTGAGGGCATTAATGCCACGAATAATGAAAACATTATTGTTATTGAAGATTTAGATGGCATGATAAAATCCATCAACACTCTGGTCACTGATAAAAATAAAAGAAATAAAATTGGAACAAATGCCCGTAAACTGGCGGTAGAACATTATGATTGGGTTAAAATCGGATCAGATTTAAATAAATTCTATTTAAAATTATTAAAGGAGAATCATTTTGATTAATGTAGCTATTAACCCATGTAAATGGGAAAAAAATAGGTTTTTAAAGTTATTTCTAGTTCTAGAATCTATATTCTTAGTATTAATTGGCCTCAGTTATATTGGAGTGGATATCTTTGTTTTAAGGCAGTTAATCCCTTTTTTCTTTATTACCTTCTTCCCCGGAGTTATAATCCTCCGCATATTAAAGTTAACCCATTTAGGTATTCCTAAAACAGTAATTTATGCATTTGGATTAAGCATGACATTTTTAATGCTAATAGGGCTTTTAATGAATACACTGTATCCTTTTTTGGGCATTAACACACCCTTATCCAATACATCCTTAATCATTACCCTAACAATTTCCATAACTTTAATGGCATTAATCGATTACTTTAGGCAGGATAATAATTTCAATAAATATCCAAACTCAATTTATACTTTTAAAGATTTAATAAAAGATTTTGACAATCCTCAGATGTTATTTTTACTCTTATTGCCAATTATGGCAATAACTGGTACCTATTTAGTTAATTTATATCAGAATACAGGATTATTATTAATTTTATATGTCTCCATCTGCCTGGTAGTAATTTTAACTGTTTTTGATAAATACCCCAAGAAATTTTATCCCTTAATCATTTTTATAGTATCATTGTCCATCCTTTTCAGTTTATCTTTAATATCCCCAAACTTATGGGGTTGGGATATTCACTTTGAATATCATTTAGCTAACATGGTGCAGAATAACTCTATCTGGAATCCATCCATTGCCATTGATTATAATTCAATGCTGAGTGTGACAATACTTCCTACAATTCTATCTAATATATGTAAACTTAATCTTGTATGGGTATTTAAGATTATTTATCCATTCCTATTTGCTTTAGTTCCATTAGGCATGTATATACTCTTTAAACCACAAACAAACCATAAAATAGCATTTTTGTGCTGCTTTTTTTTCATTTCATTTTCTGTATTTGATACCGGAATGTTAGCATTGGCACGTCAAGAAATTGGAGAGATATTTCTGGTTTTAATATTAATATCAATTTTCGATGAGAGCGATTACCTGAGAAAAATAGTTCTATCCTTAATATTTGGTTTTTCTTTAGTAATTTCCCATTACACATTAACATTTCTTTTTGTTTTTTTGATGATGATTCCTGCTCTTATATTATTAAATATATTCTATTCTCAGAAATTCCAAAAAATTACAAAAAGTCCCTTTGTAATTGATTTTTCTGATCTTACAATACTTGCCCTGGTTATTATTATTTTATTCACTTCAGCTTTAGTATGGTATGGGTTTACTTCCAATTCATTCTATTTGAAAATGATTTCAGATATCGCTAACAAAATCATGAGCAGTTTTTTATCCTCATTTTTAAATCCAAATTATGCTCAGGGATTGAGTTTACTGACTCACCAGCCAATTTCAACATTGCGCTACATTGGAAAAATCCTGCAATTAACAACACAGGCTTTTATGAGTGTTGGTATTTTACTGACTGTTATAAAATTTAGAGAAACTAAATTTAAGCTGGAATATGTTGTTTTATCAATATTTGCATTCATTATGTTACTTGCAGCAATTGCAGTTCCAAATTTTGCATCATCGGTAAATACGTCGCGCGTATATCAGATTGCCATGATATTTTTAGCTCCTTTTGCCATAATTGGAGGATGTATCATCATAGAATATGCCTTTAAAATGGTAAATAAATACAATTCCCCCCAGCACAGAGAGTTGCCACTTAAAATAGTGTCTATTTTCTTGATCATTTTTTTCTTATTTGATACAGGATTTGTATACGCAGTTACCAATGATTATGGTACATCAATCGCATTAAGCCAGAATGACATGAATAGCACCGATTTAGATAAACAGATAACTCTTTACAACGCCCTTAATATGTTCAATCAGGATATTATTAGCGTGAAATGGCTTAATCAATATTCTAATGTTAACAGCACCATATATGTAGATTACATTAGCAGCCACCCCCTGATAAGTTATGGGAAGAATCTCCAGGTTTATTACAATGACCGGCTTAAAAATAATACAATTGTTAAGAAAAACGAATATGTGTATTTAGGATACCCCAATCGAGTTGGAAACATAATGATGGATTCTATAAGTTTTGATACTCCTACTAAGACATCCACACTTACTCCTAAACTCAAAAAATTAAGTTTCGTCTATGATAATGGAGCCAGTTCGATATATACTGGTAGTAATTAGATCCTCTTTACCATTCGAGGGACAAAGAAATATGAGTCTGATTAAAACTGTCACCAAGAATATAACCTCCCTGGTAACCATTGAAGTTGTTAATCAAATATCCCTGGTGATTTTAGCAATTTTGTTACCCCGATTTTTAGGAGATGTCGGTTTCGGTCAGTACAGTTTTATAATGTCCTTTACACTTTTAACAAGCATATTCCTGGATTTTGGATTAAGATCTCTAACCATCCAGGAAGTTTCAAGAGATAAAAGTTTAACCAGTGAATATTTTAGTAACGGCATAATAATAAAAACAATTTTATCATTAGTGACATTTAGTGTAGTTTTTGCCCTGGCAAATCTGGGTAATTACCCTGATGTAATTAAATTTTCCCTTTATATCATGACCATAAGTTACATTCTGAATTCATTTTCAGATGTATTCCGCTCTATATTTTATGCTTATGAAACAATGGAATATGGTGCTTTAACCTTAACCACTAGTAAAATCATTATCACCCTACTTGTTATCATCTTCCTGTTTTTAGGTTACGGTCTTATACAGGTAATGCTGGCATTTTTATTGGGGAACCTTTTTGCATTGATATTCAATTACAAACTCTTCAGGGATAAAATTCCCCGGACAAAATTTTTAGTTAGTTCAAAATTTTCAAAATATCTAATCATGGGAGGACTCCCTTTTGGTTTGGCAATTGCATTTAACACCATCTTTTTCAATTTTGATATTGTAGCCATTACCCACTACGTAGGTAATGCAGCAACTGGGTGGTACTCTCTTCCAGTATATGTCCTAACTGTTCTTTTAACCTTTTTTTACTCAATTTCTGCTGCGATTTTCCCCACTTTCTCCAATTTTTTCAAATCCCAGGAAGACCTATTGAAAGAGGGATATGAAAAAACCTATAAATTTCTATTTATGGTAATCACTCCTCTTACCCTTGTTCTGTATATCCTAGCCAGCCCCATTATCCTGTATTTTTTTGGTAACCAATTTTTTAATTCTATTTTAATTTTTCAAATTCTTATTTGGCTTTTAATACCCCTCACTATTGCCCGGTTTATTGAAATGGTTCTGGCAGCCATTAACAAACAAAAAATAGTGACATACACCCTGGGAATTTTTGCAGTAATGAATATAATACTTGATATTGCTTTAATTCCTTCAATGGGATATTTTGGTGCAATTATTGGAACATTGGTTTCACAATTACTGGTTTTCTTCATGGGATTATGGTTTATATCTCGTTATTTGGATCTACCTGCGAAATTCACTTTGAAGATGATACTGATAACCGGAATACTGGGGGTTGTAAGTATTTCATTTAAGGATATGAATCATTACATAGTTTCAATTATCATCATAGGGAGTTATCTAGTGTTATTAAAAGTTTTTAACTGTTTCAAAAAAGATGATTTGGAACTGTTTAAAAAGGTAGTGACTACTATAAAATTAAAGAAATAAAAAAAACTGGTTGATTATTCTTTAACAACAACCGATTTTTTATCCTGAAGACTTTGTTTAACTGCTTCTAAAACCCTTAGAGTATTAAGAGCATCTTCACCAGAGGCAGCAAGTTTTCCTTTGTTTAAAATCGCATCAAGGAACTTTCTATCCTCATGAAAAAACGTTTCACTTACTGGAATCCCCCGGGTTGTTTTTCCAATAAATGAACGTGCAATAGCTTTGGTTGAGTTCAAATTGTCTGAAATCTTATCCAGTGGCCCATACATCCCATGCTTGGACTTAATTTCCATGGGATCTGCAACTACCGAACATCCAGTTCCATGTACCTGTACTGCATCAAAATCAGCACCCGCCCTCCAACCAATATTAAATGATCCTAAAACTCCTTTTTCAGTCCTAAAAGTACCAACAATATTATCAAAGACGTCTATTTCATACATAGTACTTACGCCCTCTGCGAAAACTTCTACAATCTTATCTGACAGTATATACATCATCAGATCCATAAGATGCGGGCCTGAATCATATAAAACTCCACATTTATCATTGAAGAACCAGTCACTGCTGGGTACCCAGCCTCCATATGGTCCAGTATTCATTAAAACTCCATTTATTTGTAATAATTTCCCTAATCGGTGCCCTTTAACCATTTCTGCAGCCTGTTCATATGTTTTATCCAGCCTACGATTATAACCCACACCCAGAACTAAATCTTTAGCTTGGGCAATTTCAACTAATTTAGATGCTTCATGAGCAGTTAAACCCATTGGTTTCTCACAAAAAACATTCAGATCATTTTTTAGAGCTTTATTAACTGATTCGTAGTGTAAAAAATTGGGAAGGCAGACAAAAACACCATCCAGATCTGACTTTTCATACATTTCCTGGTAATCACCGTAGTAATTGGGTATGCCAAATTTATCTGCTGCTTTTTTACCCCGTTCTGTATCAATTTCGGCAGCTGAATCAATTATAACATCTTCAAATGAGGATAGGACAGGAATATGCATTTTTGTGGCAATGGCTCCAAGACCAACAATTCCAATTTTAAGTTTAGATATGTGATCATCTCCTGAAAATCGCTAAGGCCACTTTTTTCCATAATGGGATCTTGTGGATAAATTTATTTTGATAGACCTTTGTCACAAATTCTTTCCAGGGACTGACAAACCGGAATTTAGTTGCAACATCATTAATATCCTCACCAAATACATCGTAATCAAAACTTCCCAAGCCTTTATCGTGAGCTAATTTAAGATGGGAAACTTTGCGAGGATTGAACCCCATTAGTTTAGCACTGGCATGATCTACAGCAACCGGATCATTTCCTACAATCAAGAGTCCAACTGGATTAGGAATTCCACTTACCGGTCCAGCACCTTCCATTGCAATCACACCATCAACTAAACAGAGGTCGGGTATTCTGACTTTATTTAAATCATAGATCACTTCATCTAAATCATCATGATACTGAATTTTATGTTTTATCGGGTTGGCACCGTACTGGTTCTTTAAAATTCCAGTAATTTTGGTCATGGTGTGGGTTTTAAGCTTGGCCACTGAGATCAGATAATCAGATTCCATGAAAGTTTTAGACATCTTCATATTTTCAAAATACAACCCATCAGCCAATTTCACATCAACATAGTCATCTTTAGTTAAATTCAGAAGATTAACATTATCATATTCTTCGAAAAATTTCCTCCACCCCAGAACCATGAACCCCACATCAATATTAAGCTGAGTGGCATCTGCTTCTGCAATAATAATAGATTTTATGTCGAAATTTAGTATTAACCAGTCCACCAGAGATTTAACAATGAAAGGATCAACTGTGGTGCCAGATTCATGGCATTTAACCAGGCAAATGTTGGGTTTGATTAAGATATTCGCATTGGGAGGTATTTTTATCTGTTCATTGCTTTTCATCTGATCTAGCAACTCGAAGACAGCGTTTTTTATTTCTTCCTCATTTTTAACTTCTGTGATTTTTTTAATCCCTATTAAACACTCATTCATATTAATTTCACCATAAATACTCAAATAATTTTGATATACATTATCTATCGATATATTTATATAAGATTAGTCGACATGTTTATATAAACATATCGAATGATTACTTAAAATCTCAGTTAAATTGAAATATGCATTATTCATGATTTAATAAAATATTAAGGAAACAATATTCATATGTTGCTATATATGGGGGAAAATGATTAAGTTGAATACTAATTTGCTAAAAAAAATTCTAATTACAGTTTTGATATCAGTTGATGTGATTTCAAGATCAATTTACTTTTTATTAAAAAATATAAATGAAAATTTTAAGAAATTAAAAATCGATTTCTTTTTATTCATTGTGATCCTATTTTCTCTTCTCATAATGGCTGTGACAACTCCCCTTTCTTTCAGACTTGATGACTTTAACTGGGTATATTTTGCGATACAACATCCAAACATAACAAATGTTATCTCAGCATCAAATTTTGAAAATCATTATCGACCTGTTGTAGGAGTTATATGGTGGCTCGGCTTTAAGTTATGGGGAATAAACCCATTAGGTTACCAATTAGTTCTTGATGCAACATTTTTAGGATCTATGATCTTTTTATATAAATTAGGAGAACTTTTCCATGGAAAAATCGCAGGAGTTTTCTCTTTTTTCAGTTTTATTGTATGTTTTGGATACTTACTATCCATACTTTTCTGGTTAAGTGATTTAATTAAAACCAGTTGTCTATTTTTTATGAGCATCGGACTATTTTTCCTTTTAAAATATATCAAAGAGAACCAACAAAACAAAAAGAATTTGTTTATTGGAATCATATTCTCGTTATTAGCAATGTTTACCAGAGAAACTGCAATTATAATAATTCCTTTGGTCGTAGGCTTCTATTATGCCAGTCAAAATGAAAATAGGTTAAAAAATCTCTTAAACTACAAATCGCTGGCAATTTTAGGAACAATCTTAGGAGTTACTTTTGTTTCTATTTTCATGTTTGATCCTTTAAAAACTCAAATTTTGAATATGATAAATAGTTCTTTTTCAATCTCCTTTATTGGTGAACGTCTCTTTTATTATTTCAAAAATATATTTAGCGGATTAAGCGGACCAATTCTTATTTTCATGGCATCATCCATTATAGTGATTAAACTTTTTAAGAGATTAACCTTCAAGAGAATCTTATTCTTACTGTGTTTCGTCTTTTTAATCACCTTTTTGGGATATTTGAATTCATTTGTAGGAATCATATTCCTGATAGTTTTACTATTATCTGGTTTTTATTTTGCCAATAATTCACAAAAAGTATTTTTATTATGGTTTTGGGGAGGAATTATCCCCCTTCTGTTTTTTGATTTTATAACTACAACATATATTACTGAAGCCACTTTTGGATTAAGTATTTACATTGGAATTACAGTGGCAATAATCCTAAAACAACTTAAAAAATGTTATATTCTTGACCGGGAAGAAATTTTAAAGCATTATAAACATTCGAAAATTATAAGTATTTTAATAGTTTTCTTAATAATTTCAGGTGTTTTATGTGGTTGTTTTATAATGTTTCCCAAAGTTAATGGAGTATATGGTGAGATAAATGATTATAAAGATTATCAGTCCGATTTTAAAGATTCTATTCAATTCATAAATAAAAATATTCCACAAAATGCCAGTATTTATTATTTTCCTAGCAATGCCTATGATAATTTTTTTGCAAATAGATACATTTTAGTAAATGACAATTTAAAAAAAATTCTCTACATTTATGGAAGACCCGACATAAAGGTCAAATCTATAAATGATTTCCATATGGATCTGAATCATGAAAATGAATATATTCTGGCCCAAAATAATTATGAAAACAGTATCGTTAAAGAAAAAAATATTCCAGTTCAAATATTAAATACAAACGAAAATAATGAGAAAATAACCATTTATTCAATTGTTTAATTCATAATTTAAGATGTATGGAAAATACGACATTTCAATTATTAAATAACTACACGATCGAATAAATTTGGACGTTATATGGAGGAGTTTAGAATGTATGTTAATGTGAAAGATTATGGGGCACTTGGTGATGGGGTAACAAATGACACAACCTCAATAATGGATGCATATGAAAACGGCGCGAAAATATTATTCCCACCAGGCGTTTATATATGCGACCTCGATTTTGAGGGGCAACGAGTCGAGATACTTGGAAGTGGTGTAGGATGGCATAACATAAGTAACCCATTAGACCGGCCTCAGACTGTTCTTAAAACCGGGAAAACAGAAATAGGAAATCCTGAGACAGATTTTGTTTTACAAATTGGGGGAAAGGCAGGTCTTAACCGGCAGAACATGGGTTCAAGTGTAAAAAATCTAAGTATTGATGGTGATGGAAAAGTTGGAGGATTGGGATTATATGGTGTAGCTACAGACGTGGAACATCCTGATACACACATGAATGCTCTTTCGGAAGGCATATTTGAGCAGTTATCGATTTGGGATCCCTTAATAGGTATAGGAATATATGGGGGAGAAGGGACAGAAGAGGAAGATTCAACAAACAGCGGAGCAGATAATGTAGTATTTGCTAACACTTTCAGACAAATCCAAATGTATGACTCACAAGAAGCGTCAGTATGGATTGGTAACAGGGCAACCTATAACTCCTTTCATGATTTGAACTTATATCACAACAATAAGTACAGTATTTATAATTTAGGCGGATTTAATCGGTTTTCGATGTGTGCTGTTGATGGCTATGCATATAACAAAGGTGCACACTCAGTATTCACAAACTTTGTCTTCGAAAGGATATGGAACAGACCAGAAGGATTCAGTAATGGAGCATATGGGTTAAACGCAGCATTCTGGAATGATGTAGGTGCAAACGGTTGTATTTTCGATTTAACTTTTATCGGAGTTCAATGCAATCCTTACGTTGAGCAGCATGTCACCCCCGGTATTGGGGACATGGCAAACATCGGATTACTCACATTTGCACAAGGAAATGTCATCAACAGTATCCGGTCACAGGAGATGTGGGTTGACACAGAAAACCTGGAATTACAGGAATTTTTACAGGAAAACGGAGCCCCACTATATCTTATTTTTATGGGGGATCATAGTTCTGGGGTTATTCACTATGCTGAAGTTCCTGTAGAGCTTAATAATCCTTATGATGAAACAGCAAACCCAACTGGAGACCCTTATCCGTACACTTTGGACATATATATTAATGCAGGAAGTGGAATATCAAGCACATCACCAAAAGAAAGATGGATATTTGGAACAGGAACATTCTTCAATGGTGCCACCCCTGGAACAATTATCGCCAAAACAACTCCACCAACATTAGGGACTTGGAATAAAGGTGATATCTGTTATAATAATAATCCCTCTCCTGGTAGTTATGTTGGATGGATATGTGTAACAGCAGGATCACCAGGCACATGGAAAGGATTTGGCATCATAGAAACATAAAATCCAAGCCTTTATTAATTTTTTCTCTGTGTTCAGCTGATATGCACAACCATCGGCGCACAGTGTCCTGTTTAACACCTAAACCTTCGGCTGTCCCTCGTAGACTCATACCTTTTAAAATCATTTTAAAAGCCAAAAAACAGTTTCTTCATCAGTCCTTAAATCATACAATATCGTGTTAGATCTCGATGTGAAACTTTTAGAACATGTTCTGCAAATATATTTATGAACATTCCATTTTGAGTCTTTTAAGTTCCATTACCTATAATATTGCCTTTTTCTGTTTTCCCGTGATCTGCACAGCTCTTATTAGGACAAGCAAAATCCACAAAATCAGGTTTAGGATCACGAATACCCCTAAAATACACATTCTCCGGATTATATTCTTAGGAGAACTAATAAATAAAACCTCAGTAATGTTGAAAGGTCAATACCTATATTTAAATACCACTTTAACGATATCGATATGTAATTATATGCTTATCAATATTTGCGTCATTTGGCATAATAAAGGCATTTAAAAAGAGGAACATAAATGTTAAAGGAAAAAAGAATATTAAAGGTTCTTTTAGTTTTAACAGTGGCCTTTATGGCTTTACCTGCTATTTATGCTGAAGATCCAGGGAATTATTCATCTTTAAATAATTCAGTTCAGTCAACTGGCACTGGAGGAACACTTACACTAGACAGAGATTACACCTACAATAATGTAACAGACAGTAATTTTTCATCTGGAGGCATATCCGTTAGCAAAGATATGGTTATTGATGGTGATGGCCATACTATTGATGCAAACAGGGGTACACGTGCGTTTACTGTGAGTAATAATGTTAATCTCATTCTTAAAAATCTGATAATTACAAATACAGTTAATACTGCTATTTATCTGGGTACTGGAAGTAAACTTGAGATCATTAACTGTACCTTCATTAATAACACCGGGAGCACCTTCAGTACTATTTACATGCCCAATAACAGTGGGGACACTCTGAATCTGGTTAATTCTACATTTATAAATGGTTCAGGTCAGTTTGCCATTCAGATAAGTAAAACTGGAAGTGCCACGGTTACCGGTTGTAATTTCATTAATAATACTGGAACCGGTAGTACCAATGGTGGTATTTTCAATGTGATAAGTGGTACTCTAACGTTGAATAATTCCACATTTAGGAGTAACACAGGAAATGACGGTGCTTGTATCTATAATCAAGGTACAGGAACCAGTACCATCACTAACTGTACTTTCATTAATAACACGGCATTAAAACAGGGCGCTGCCCTACGTAGTTCTACTGGTAATTTAACTGTAATTAATTGTACTTTCATTAACAACACCGCTTCACAGTACGGTGGTGCCATTTATAATGGAGGTAACACTGTTATTGTTGGTTCAGCATTTATTAACAACACCGCAACTGTGGGTGGTAATGCTATTTACAGTACAGGTACACTGAATGCCAATAAGAATTGGTGGGGCAGTAACAGTCCTAATTTCACCAATTTAATTGGTAATGCTGCGGCACCCACCACCTGGATTTACATGAACTTAACTGTAAATGTCCCTGCTTATTTGAACAGTTCTGACAAAATAGTTGTGGTTTCCAATTTCAATTATTACACAGATGGAGTAAATGTGACCCCCAGTACTGATGGTATTCATGTACCTGATGGATTAACCATTTACTCCCAAACCAACAACGGACAGGTAACACCCAGCAGCACAGTTAACGGTCTGGCCACAACAAACTATTTCTACTCGGGTAGTGAGGGTCAAGTAAATGCAACGGTTGATGTTAATCCTAATTCTAACTTTTTCACCAGCGAAGATTTCTACCAAAGTGTAACTTTTACTGTGTCCCGACTTATTGCAGGTGTCACAACGAATGTTACTCTTGGTTGGGCTCCTTTGAATGTTCAATTTAATGGCACGTCAATGCTTAATGGTTCAGTTACGTATAATTGGGATTTTGGTGATGGAACATCCAGTACCGAACAAAATCCAACACACACATTCCTGAAATCAGGAATATACACTGTAAAACTAACAGTCACATCTAAAAACATAAACGACACTACCAGCACAATTATCACTGTCCCAGTCGAAACTCCACTATCAGCCAGTTATAACACTGGGAACGACACCACACAACTGAACATCACCCTGAATGGGGCGGACGAATATTATTTCACTCTAAATGGAACAACACCTACCAGACAGAGTACAAAGTACACAGGACCAATTATCCTTGATGCAGGCCTTAACACCCTGAAATATTTGGGAATACAATATGGGCTAGAAACACAAGTTTACACAGAAATGTTCCTGGTTGTTATAACTAATTACAATGGTGGAATTTACAACAAAACACTAAATATTGCCTTAATTGGTGCAAATGAGATTTATTACACCTTAAACGGGGACACCCCTACCAGACAGAGTACAAAGTACACAGGACCAATAAAACTCAATGAAGGTACAACTATTTTGAAATACTTCGGAATACAGAATGGTCTGGAATCACAGATCTACACAAGTACCTACAGCATATTCATACCTTTAATAATTAACGTCAATTATATCGGTGGAGAATACAACTCACCACTGAACATCACCCTGACTGGTGCCGATGATATCTACTATACCTTAAACGGGGACATTCCTACCAGGCAGAGTACAAAGTACACAGGACCCATTACTCTTGACGTGGGAACAAACTTACTTAAATTTGTTGGAATACAGAACGGGAAAGCATCCCAGCTCTATATTATCACATACATTGTAACACTTCCGGTGACTGTTGATGCCAGTTACCATTCCGGAGTGTATTACTCTCCCCTAAATGTCACTTTAACCGGAGCAGATGATATTTACTACACCCTGAATGGTTCTGACCCTGATAGTAACAGTACCAAATATACTGGACCAATTACAATCAATTCAGGTATTACTGTACTGAAATATATGGGAATACAGAATAAAATCTTCTCCGGGATATACACTGAAAAATACAACATTGGGAACAGAACTCAAGTTGCTGCTTCCCTTACAAATAGTGAAATACAGAAAATCATTGATGATGCCCATGATGGGGATATCATTGAATTTTTAGGAACATCCTACAGTGATTTGAGTTTAATCATTAACAAACCATTAACGCTTTTCAGTAAAGTTCAAACTGTAATTGCTTCAAATTTCCCCGTTTTCACCATAAATAACAGTAATGATGGAAACATTTGGATTTATGGATTTTTGATTAATGTTACAGGTAACGATGGCATTGTAATTGAAAATTCAAGTAATATTAACATTCTAAACACCACTGTTACAGCTAATAATGGAAATGGATTGTTAATTCAAAACTCAACTGACATTAACATAACCAATCTAATAGTTCAAGATTCAAATAGCGGAATATCTATTGATAACAGCACTGACGTAGTTATAACCGAATCAAATGTTTCGAATAACCAACAATCTGGAATAAACATTAACCAAAGTGAAAATGTAAGTGTAACAGACAGTTCTATTGAAAACAATGTTGGTAACGGAATAACCTTATCAAACACCCGTAAAACGCTTATTTCTAACGATCAGATTAATCAAAACAATAATGGTGTCTATTTTGGCCCTAATACTGACAACACCACCATTAAAAACAGCAACATTAATGATAATGTTGGAGATGGGATTTCCTTTGCAGAATCAGGTTCCAATACCCTGGTCAATAACAACACTATTTCTGGAAATTCAGATGGGATAAATCTGGACAGTACTTCAGATAATTTAGTGATCAACCAGAACATCATTACCAAAAACTCCCATGCAGGGGTAAATGTAGGGGAAAACTACAAGGAGGCACCTACTGCAAAAATAGATTATAACATCATTTACGGGAATTTTGGTCGTGGAGAAATGGAAAACAAGTATTCAAAAGTTTCAACCAGTTTTGGATACAACTGGTTAGGTGCTAACTCCTGGGACAAAATTTTTTCCTGTCCTTCTTCTAAATCCAAATTGATCCAATTAAAAATTATCCAAGCATCTTCTGGAGAATTCCAGGCAGTATTCATGGCTGGAGATGAAATAGCTTACCTCCTACCAGATGTAAATGTTTTTTTCAGGCTCAATAATGGTATTGGAGAAAGTACAATTGCAAAAAATGGAGTAGCTCCATTCACCTATTCCAGCAAACAATACATTAGAGGTAGCACAGAGTTAGAAGCCTTTGCAGATAATGAAGAAGTTGTATATAATGTTACAGATGATGAATTAGACAATTTAATTACCTATGAAACATTTCTATCAGATTCTAAAAATAGTCTTTACCATAAATTTAATGTTATGGTAGATTATCCAGATATTGAAAGTCTTAAGAATCAGGACGTTCCTAACAGCGGCATTGTTAATAATGGGATTACTACTGATGGTTCTGGAGGAAGCTCAGGTGGCAGTTCAGGAAGTTCCAGTAACGTTGCATCATCTGGCTCTTTAGCTGCAGGAACTTCAGCAGCAGCATCCACACTTGCATCTGCAGCAGGAAGTTCTTCAAGTCCGGGCCAGGCTAAGACTGTTCAAGAATTGATTAGGGATAACATAAACCAAAAATCACAGTTTTGGGGAGTAATTATAATCATTGTTCTTCTGGTTGTGGTAATAGTGGCTTATTACCGGAAAGATATAATGAGTATGATTAAAAAATCAAAAAAATGATTCTTCACTTCTTCTTTTTTAAGAGATAATTTTATTTTCATATTTTTTTAGTATGTTAAATTTTAGTATGTTAAATCCAAGAATTGACACGTTTATAACATCATGTCGATAATGACTAATTCAATAAATTAATATTTATATCTATAAAAAATCCTTTAATGAGTTTTAAATAATTTTTTGCCTCTTAAATATCATTATTCATTAAATATGTTAGAAAATTGACTAAATACCCCTAATTTTCATTTTTTAATATATAGAATATTAAACTGATTTATGAGATTAAAAAAATCTAATAAAATAAAATTTCATTTATTTATTAATTTAAATCTATTTAAATAATTTATATGATCATTTAACGAAATTAAAGAATTTTTTTAAGAAAAAAGATCGTTAAATCACAACTTAAAAAACTTAATTACATATCAGTTTAAATACTACTTTAAATAATAATCGATACGTATTTAATTACATGTCATTTTAGGATAGACATGTAAAACAATAAACAGGAGGAGAACATGATAAAGGAAAAAAGAATATTACAGGTTCTTTTGGTATTAATAGTCACTTTCATGGCTGTTCCAGCTATTTATGCCGCAGATCCTGGTAATTATACGTCTTTGGATGGTTCCGTCCAATCCACTGCATCTGGAGGAACACTGACATTAGACAAAAATTATACATACAATAGTACAACAGACTCTGTTTATGCGTCTAATGGCATATCAGTTACCAAAGATCTGGTTGTTGATGGTAATGGATATACTATTGATGCACAGAACAGTACTCGGGTATTTCAAGTGTCAAATAATGTTAAACTCACACTGAAAAACCTGGTAATTAAAAATACTGTTAACAGTGCCATAAATCTGTTGGGAACAACTGGTCAACTTCAGTTGATAAACTGTACAATGACAGATTGCTCGGGAAGTTCCAGCTTTATAAATATGCCAAATGGGGCCAGTACTAGCTCTAAAATTACGTTGATTCTAACAAATTCCACCTTCAACAATGGTGGTTCAGCTCAGTACTTAATCCGTATAGGTAAAAATAACGTGGCAACCGTCACTAATACGAAGTTTACCAACAACAATGTGGCAGCCCCAAAAGGTACATCTGTAGGTATTTTTTATATAATGTCATCTGGATCTGTGAATTTAATCAACTCTACATTCCTTAATAATGTGGGGAGTGGGGATGGCTGTTGTGTACTGATGACATCCGGCGGTTCAGTATCTGCTACTAATTCTACCTTCATAAACAATACTGCAGGGTTACGTGGGGCCTGTTTCAATGGTTTGGGAACAATAACGACCACCAATTGTACTTTCATCAACAACTCTGCTGGAGATGCTAACTATGGTGGTGGAGCAATTTATGCTATGGGTACCTTAACTGTTACAGGTTGCACATTCATCAACAACACTGCAACAGGGAGTGGAGGAGCTATCTCTAACTCCGCAGGTGGTACAATAACAAATTCTATCTTCATCAACAATAACGCAAGTAAAGGTGCTGCAATTGACAATTCTGGTACGTTAACTGCCAATAAGAACTGGTGGGGAAGTAACAGTCCCGACTTTGCTACTCTGATATCAGGGGCAAGTGCACCTGCCAACTGGATTTACATGAATTTAAGTGCCAATGTGCCTGCTTATTTACTCAGCTCCGAGACCATACCCATAATAGCAAATTTCAATTACTACACAGATGGAGTGAACGTAACCCCTATCACTGATGGAACTCACATACCCAATGGATTAACAGTGTACTTCCAAACAAACAACGGACAGATAACACCAAATAAAACTACAGTTAACGGTTTAGCCACAGCAAACTATTCTTATTCTGGTAGTGAAAGCCAGGTAAATGCAACTACTGATGCTAACCCCAACTCCAACAGCTTCACAACCAGTGACTTCTACCGAAGTTTGAATTTTACTGTGAACCGAATTATAGACTTCACTTCCAATGTTACTTCAGGTGCATCTCCTTTAAATGTGCAGTTTACCAGTACCTCACCATTTAGCGATACCATAACCATTGATTCATATTACTGGAATTTCGGTGATGGAACTTACAGTACAGAGGAGAACCCAACACACACATATACTCGAGCAGGAACCTACACTGTCTCTTTAGCAGTGACCACCAGTATTGGAAATGATACAATGACCAAAACAAATTTAATTACTGTTTTGAGTCCCCCTGTAATTACCAACAACAGAACCGGAACCACTTACAACTCAATCCAAAGCGCAATTGACGATGTTAATACACAAAACGGTGACACACTAACCGTCAGCACCGGGAACTACACAGAAAACATCATCGTAAACAAAAATCTAATACTAACCGCCCTAGGACTCGTCACAATCCAACCACTAAACACCAACCTACCTGTCATCACTGTAACAAGTGAAGGTAACGGAAGCACTATCCAGGGATTCAACATTAACGGATCAACAAACTCCTACGGAATAAGCCTAACATCAACAAACAACGTCACCATCAAAAACAACACCATAACAGGCAACAACGTAGGCATACAACTCTGGAACTCCACACACAACAACATAACAGGCAACAACGCCACAGGCAACAACTGGAGCGGAATATGCCTAGACACCAGCAACAACAACACCATAACCAACAACAATGTGAACAACAACCAGGAAGGAATATTCATCGCCAACAGCGCACAAAACAACATTAACAACAACAACGTATCCAACAATGCATACTCCGGAATCTCAGACATCCACGGCAACCAAAACACCATCACACAAAACACCATCCAATCCAACGTCTGGAACGGAATACTAATCCAGAACAGCACAAACGATGTAATCTCAGGCAACACACTACAAAAAAACACCTGGAGCTCAATAACCCTCGACGGACCCACCGCATCCACCATCACCGGCAACAACATTAGCAGCAGCCAAGAAGGAATATTCACCGCAAATGGAGCTACCGGCAACACAATCACACAAAACACAATCAACAACATCACCTACACCGGCATCAGCATACTAACCGGCTCCAACAACAACACAATCACACTCAACAACGAAAACAACAGCGGATCCAACGGAATACTCATACAAAACAGCAACCAGAACACAGTACAAGAAAACACATTCAGCAACAACGGTTGGAGCGGAATATGCCTCGACCAAACCAATAACACCACAGTAACAATGAACAACCTCGAAAACAACCCCGAACAAGGAATCGCAGTCGGCGGAACCAACAACACATTCAACAGCAACTACTGGAGCGACTGGAACACCACCTACCCCCGACCAATAGACGGCAACAACAACATCTACGACAACAACCCACAAACAACACCATACACCTAAAAAGAAAAACACACGAGTAGAACACAAAAACTACTCTTCACTTCCTTTTTTTACCCATCCAATGTTTTATGACCCCTAAAATTGTCTCATTTTAATATCTAATTTTCATTAATCTAAATCCAGTAATCTAATTCCAACTTAATCCAATTAAAGGTTTTTGATTTTAATTTATAATAATTTAATACCTTAATTTTATCATAAATTGTTTTAAAAAAAGGTAAATATTAATTAAGTTTATTATATTTGTGTTTATGCACTGTTACCCACAATATAATGGTATAAATTATTTTTGTACCTCAGTTTTTCATAAAAAAAATGGAATCGTTTTATACATTTTCTAGTTTCCATTTTAAATCACACTTATTAAAAATGGAAAATATGGGGTTTAAAGATTTTATAAATGTGTGTTTAAGGGGTGGTAATCCCAATTGAATCCACCATCTATTGGCCGGGGATCAGCAGTAGTCCAGTCACTCCAGTAGTTACCCACCTTACCATCATCATAACTGTTTGTTCCATTATCATATGCCTGTTCAGGATTATTTTCAATATTATTTTGGATTATAGAATTGTTTGTCCCCTGATCAACCCATAAACCACTCCAACCATTGTTAACAACTTTATTTCCTTGCACCATATTCTGATTACTATTCTGAATTAGAATACCGTTAAATCCTGAACCACTCTCATTATTGCCCAAAAGAATGTTATTGGTGGATCCACCCAAAATACTCAAAGCAGTGAAATTGCAATTTGATAATGTATTGTTTTCAATGGTGTTTCCTGCAGCATTATTAGCAATAAATATACCCTCATCATTACCATCCACAATGTTACCCACAACATCTGTACCAGTAGAGTGATCAATGCAGATACCACTCCACAAATTATTCTGCACAGTATTCCCGAATACAGTGTTGTTTAAGCTGTTTTGAATAAGAATTCCATTCCAAACATTACCCTCAACTGTATTTCCTCCAATAATGTTATTATAACTGTTACAAACAGTAACTCCCGAATAAGTATTGTTAAAAACGTTGTTACTGTTAATAATGTTTTGTGAACTGTTTGAAAGGAACACTCCCTCCTGATTACCAGTCACCCGGTTGTTGGTAATTACATTTCCATTACTGGTATCCAGGCAAATACCACTCCATCCATTGTCAGTGATGGTGTTATTAGTAATAGTGTTGTTCATTGAGTTCCAAAGGTCAATACCCACCATATTACCCAGAATTGTGCTATTCACAACAGTAACATCACTTACATCACTCAAACAAATACCATAAGCATTTAATGCACCATTTATTATAAAACCAGTTATACTGCTTCTGGATGCATCATTCCCCTGGAAATTAATCACTGAAGAACCATTATTGCCATTTAAAACAGCTCCTTTACTTACCAAGTTTAGAGTTTTAGTGATATGGAGTGAAATGTTGTTATAATCTCCCATTAAGAAAGTCAGATAATCTCCAATATCCGCTGAATCAATAACCGACTGAATATAATTACTATTCATAGTTGGATCAACCAAGAAATTTTGCACTACTTGTAGGTTAGTTGAAACTGTTTGGTTGTTTGTTGTGGCATTCAAGTGAGCTATTCCATGAGTTTCAATGGCCTGGAATGTGGTTGTGGCAATTCCATTTACAGTACCAACGGTGATAATTGGACTTCCCAGGGTCACGGTGTTACCTACAAACGGTCCAATAACAAACTGTCCAAGATCAGTCAGGAAGTTTACTGAAGTTCCTTCAGGAATGTGTCCAGCGAGTGGATCTAAATTAGTAATTGTGATCCCATCAAACAGGTTGTTGAAACTGGCAGTAATTAAACTGGAATCAGTGCTATTAATGGTTGAGGGGTTTGCAGTGAGGGTCATGTAAATCCAGGGAGAGTAATTCACAGCTCCACTGATTAAACTGGAAAAATTTGGAATGTTAGAACCCCACCAGTTATCCTGTGCATTAACTGTTCCCATAGTTGAATACAGGTTAAATCCATCAGTGCCCATTATAAGATTGTAATGAATCTCACAGTTACCTCCATCATTGTAAACAGAATCACCGGAAGCAGCGGTGTTTTGATTCATAACTGAATCGGTGATCACTAATGATTTCCTCCAGTTATAAGGCGATGCAACATTATAAATAGCCCCCCCAATCGAATTTGCACTATTCTGGACCATTGTAGAGTTAGTTATGGTTAATGTCCCGGTGTTATAACAATTACCGATTGCACCACCATTTACTGCAGTATTGTGGTTGAATACGGAATAATTAACTTTAGTTATCCCTGTAGTGTAAATTGCTCCCCCAGTACCAGTTGCAGTGTTAGCAATGAATGTACAGTTATTAATAAATTCCCTACCAATAAAATTGTCCACTGCACCACCATCAATGGCCAGGTTTCCCTGGAATGTACATCCAGTTATGGTTACCGTGCTGGAATAACTGTCAATTGCACCACCAGATCCGTCTGTTGCACTATTACCATTAAATACACAGTTTATAACAGAGGTAACACAATCATCATCATTGTTTATGGCACCACCATCGATATTTGCCCGGTTACCTGTGAAAGTACAGTTAATTACGGTTAAGGGACCATCATCATCGTTTCCAATGGCACCACCGTAATTGGCAGTCCCATTGTTGAAAATACAGTTGGTAACATTGCAGGAAGCATAATAATAGTTGTCAATTGCACCAGAAGAACCTTCAATTGCATTGTTACAGTTGAAAATGCAGTTATCAATTGTTGCAGTGCTGTAAAAATCGTTATTTATGGCACCAGCGTACCTCTGTGCATTATTGCTGGTGAAATTACTATTGGTGACACTCATAACCCCGTAGTTGTCACTGGTGATAGCACCACCATAATAATGTGCTGTGTTACCAGTAAATGTGCAGTTATCCACGGTTAAAGTAGTAATTGTACCATTAAAAACCGAAGTAATCATTAATCGTAGTTGTCTATCATCTGGGCTGCGGAAACTACGCAGTTGACTGTAATCATAACTGCATATTGCCCCCCCGTAAGTTGCAGTGTTACCAGTGAATGTGGTGCCAGTTATATTCAAGTTACTACCATCATAGTTGAAAATAGCCCCTCCAGAATCGTTATTTGCTGTGTTAGATGCAAATATACTGCTGTTTATAATGGTGTTCCCTGAGTTAAAAATTGCACCACCATCACCAGCAGTGCCTTCCCTGAATGTAGAATTAACAATTTTTATGGCCCCAATGTTATGGATGGCCCCACCACTAATGGTTGCATTGTTGCCCGCGAAATAACTATCATATATCATCACCGGTACATTTAATGAGTTATTATTTCCAATAGCTCCACCAACACTGGTTGCAGTGTTATTCGTGAAAGTGCAGTGTGTGATATTTAGTATACTCTCATCGTAATTTTCAATACTTCCCCCAGTAGTTGCAGCGTTGCCATTGAAAACAGAGCTTAATATGTTTAAATCACTGTTCGGTCCGTTATCAATCGCACCACCCCAATTACCTGCATTGTTACCATTGAAGGTGCATTCTACTAATTTCATGGTGCTTTTGCAGTTACTGATGGCACCACCGTTATTTTCTGCCTGGTTATCGTTGAATGTACAGTTAGTCACAAATGCAGTACTGTAATTATGGTTGTTTATGGCACCCCCATAACCCTCATCATGACTTGATGTAACGATATTATTGGTGAACGTACAGTTTGCTAGATTTACCAAACTACAATCCCATATGCTAACTGCCCCACCCCTTTCTGCTGTGTTACCTGCGAATGAAGAATTGGTTATAGTTGCAGTGCAACCATCATCAACATTTATTGCACCACCAGATTGAAATGCACTGTTACCAATGAAGGTACAGTTGTTTACCATCACCTTTCCTGGATCTGAAACATCTTTCCAGTTATCTATAGCACCACCATAGCGTGCTCCACAACTGTTACTGATGAAGGTGCTGTTAATTACAGTTAAACTGTTAGAATTATAATTATCAATTGCTCCACCACCACTACCTGCTTTGTTGTTGGTGAAAGTGGTGTTAATAATGTTTAAATCAGCCAGACTACCCGCATTATAGATTCCACCCCCATTAGAACTGGTTGCAGTGTTCTGGTTAATTAGAGAGTTTTGGATACTTAAGGTCCCACTATTATAAATTGCACCCCCATTCCCCTTCGCTTTATTCTGGTTGATAACATTATTTTTGATGGTCAAATTCCCAGTATTGTAAATGGCACCACCATCATTAGCCCAGCCAACACTGGCAGTGGCACTGTTTCCCACCAAGTAACAGGCATTTAGAGTTAACGTACCACTGTTGTATATGGCTCCCCCATTGGTTGCTGTGGCATTGGCAAGAGTAATGTTTTCCAAAGTAACTGTTGCTCCAGACTCGATAATGAATATTTGAGCTGAATTTTGTGCATTTATTATGGTTCCATTCTGACTTTGACCAATGATAGTTAAATTCTGGTTTATTCTGATGTTAGTATTATTTTCCCCACTGTATAGTCCATCAGCAATGTTAACCGTTCCATCAGTTGTTACAGTACCTGTTGCGTTTTTAATACTGAGTTTTGGTCCGCTTCCAGTTGTATTATTGTATAGGGGACTCTGCCCATCCCATGTATCATTCCCGGTATTGTTGTTAACGTAGATAATTCCAGGGTCTGCAGAAACAGCACCCATACCCACAGTGAAAATTAATATTAAAACTAAAAAGGTGACTGGAATCAAATGTTTTGAATTGAAAATCTGATTTTTAATTTTTATAACCCCTCTAACATCAAGATATGGTATTTAATACATGTCGATAATATTACTAAATTCCCAATATATATTTTACTAAATTTACAAGTATAATTCCGTATTAAAAACAAGTTATTTAGGAATTTAATGTGCTATTAGAGATGTAAATTATTTTTAGGAGATTATAATAAAATTTTCAAAAAAATAAGAAAATAAAAAAAAAGTTTTTTTAAAAAATCCCGGCTAGTTTAATTCCTGCTTATTTTTAAAATATCCGGTTTTAGCATTCTGGTTTTAGTATTCTGGTTTTAGTATGGTGTTAGTTGTGGGTTGTTGTCGTAGATGTTGTTATCACCATCTATTGGTCTAGGGTAAGTGGTGTTCCAGTCACTCCAGTAGTTACTGTTGAAGGTATTATTACTGCCACCAACAGCAAGACCCTGTTCATAATTGTTCTCAATGTTATTCCTTGTCACACCGGTGTTAGTAGCCCGATCAAGACACACACCACACCAACCAGTATTATTCAAAGTATTACTGGTAATTGTAGTGGCATTACTGGTCTGCACAAAAACACTTATCATTCCATTGTTTTGAATGGAATTAACACTTACAGTGTTGTTATTACCCTGTATAACGTTCACTCCATTGCCAGAATTACTAGAGATGTCATTGTAACTGATGGTATTACCCGCAAGATTGTTAGCACCGAAAATTCCTTCCTGATTACCATTGATACTGTTACCGGTGATAGTAGAAGATGTGGCCTGATCAAGTGTAATTCCACTCCAACTGGTGTTTTGCACAGTATTTCCAGAAACCATATCATCTGTGCTTCTCTGAATGAGCATTCCGTTCCATACATTGGACTGTATTGTGTTTCCCTGGATGGTGTTATGAGTACCGCTGATGTCTGAAATTCCAGAGTAAGCATTACCAGACACAACATTACTTCCAATAGTGTTCTGAGCACTGTTAGCCATGAACACCCCTTCCTGATTACTGCTAACGTTGTTGTTAGTTAATGTGTTACCATTACTGGTATCCAGGCAGATACCACTCCAGCTGTTACCAGTGACTTTATTGCCTGATATAGTATTGTTTACAGAATTAAACAGATCAACACCCACCATATTACCAGTAATGGTGTTATTGGCAACTGTCACATTGTTCGCAGAATTCAAACAAACACCATAATGACCAGTACCATTAGCAATGGTAAAACCACTTATACTGGTTCCAGAAGCACCATCACCCATAACAGTGAGTATTGAATCATTTCCAGCACCATTCAAAGTAGCACCATTACCCACCAAATTCACGGATTTAGTAATGGACAATGCAATGTTACTGTAGGTTCCTGCCATGAAACTAAAGATGTCTCCAGCTTTAGCTGCATCAAGCAGAGACTGAATATAACTGTTGTTCATGGCAGTTGTTATTGTGAAATATTCAGGCTTGTTGAAATTGTTTCCATCACCAACAGTGAAGTTCCCATTGTTTAGGAAGTACTTGTTGTACTGTATACTGTAACTACCGCCATTACCGATTGATATGTTATTGTTGTCTATATGGAGGTATTGCACATTGTGGTTTTCCATGGAAATGCCCAGAGTTGCATTGATTATGTTGTTGCCTGTAATGTTAGCGTTTAGAGGATAAGTCTCACTGGGACCGGCTCCTTTTTCTGTGATGTTCATTCCGGTGATACGGCTGTTATTGATGGTGTTGCCGGATATGGTTCCCAGGAAGTTTGAACCCAGGAATATACCATAATACGTGTTGTTAATGGTGTTGTTGGCAATTATCGTTGGGATAGTTGGTGCGGTGAGGCTCCTATCCACCAGTGAAATACCATCATGATTTCCATGTGAAGCATTGGTCATGTTACTGATGATATTACCTACAATGGTGAGGTTCTGATACTGGTGATTGATGTTAATTCCATCATCGATGTTGCGGATGGTGTTGTTTTCTATAAGGGTGTTGAAGACGTACTGTCCATCTACACCATTTAAATAACCGTAATTACCATCTACTAGATTATTGGTTATGTTAAAACCAGACCCTTCTACATGGATCCCGCCGGTACTGTTTATTAGTATATTACTGTCAATTTGCACGTTGTTTTTACTGGATAAAGTTCCGGTATCTACAATGTAAACCCCATAGTTAGGGTTTAATTCCGAGCTGTTGTAAATTCCATTTGATTTAATGGAGCTCTGATTGACATTGTTAAAGTAAATGGCCCTGACTGTGTTGTTGAAAATGTTGTTTACAATGTTGATGTTTGATGTTTTTGTGGCGTTGATACCGTAGCTTCCGTAAATGTCTTCTTTTCCATTGATGGTAAATCCAGAGATGTTGGTTCCAGATGCATTTGAACCACTAATACTGAAGACTGTGGAATCTATATTGCTGTTTAAAATAGCACCTAACCCTGCTAGATTAACTGCGACATTGCTTATGGTTAATGCAATGTTGTTGTATACTCCTTCTAAGAAATTCACAGTGTCTCCAGCACTACAGTTATCAATGACTGCTTGAATTTCACTGTTACTCATGCTGGAATTAACATCAACTGTTGCAGCAGCCACTGGCTCACATAATACAGCCCCTGCTGAAACAAGTGTGGCAATAAATAATAACAACATACCCATCTCAAACATTCTTATTTTGATTTTTTTAATTTTTACTCCTCCTTTTTCAGTTTTTTAGTACCTTACAAAACGAAAAATCGAATAAAACTGATGTAAAGGCACTGATTAATAAAATGATATTTATGGAGATTATGATCCAACATTACGAGATGTATATTTTTATAATTCAATAAGCTATTATAAATAAATTTCCCAGAATACATATCTATTTATAGATCAAATGAAGCAATTTTCATTAATTTTGATCTTAAATAATTAAAATACTAATTTTTGGATATAAATCCGTTATAAACCTATTATTTCATTTTTAAAGTTTTAAATGATGATTAAAAATTTATAGAATCGATATGTTTATATATGCGCTTCACAAATATTACTATAAAGGGGATGTTAAGTTAGTATTATCCGATTTTTAATAAATATTATTTTTTCAAAAATGGATTTTATCGGATATTTTATTGTAGGGGGAATTTTTGCATCCTCTTATTCCACTTACCCAAAAAAAGTGCTTTAATCATACAACATCCAATGGATGAGAGAGGAGAGAATGTTTCAAGATGTTGAAAAATAAAAAAGCGTTATTAACACTGATTTTTTTACTAATATGTTTCCTGGCAGTGGGAGCAACAAATGCAGAAGACCCCCCTCTTGCCAGTTTAAATAATTCAACAAACAACTCCACCAATATAACAAATATCACGAATTTAACAGCTAATTTTACAAGTAACACAACTATTGGTGTGGATAACGCAAGTGTTCAGTTTAACGACACATCTGCTGATAATGTAACATCATGGTTCTGGGATTTTGGTGATGGAAATAATTCAACTCAACAAAATCCAGTACATCTTTATACAGCACCCGGTAACTATTCTGTTAGTCTCACGGCAACAGACCAGACCAGTAACCATGTAACAGTCACTAAAAACAATTATATCATTATTTACAGTTCAATTGTGGATAACATTTTCAACAATCCCAGCTTTGAAAACGGTCTTGATGGATGGAATATCACTTCTACTAACTCTAATGTAAATGTTAGCAGCATTCAATCCCATGATGGACAGTACAGTATGGTTATATCATCAAACAGTGTTAATGGAAAAATTACAGTCCAACAAAATATCGATTTATCCATTGTAAACAGTATTTCATTCTGGATTTATGGAGAAACCTCATCCCTATCTCCGATCTCATCCTTCAATTTGTATATTGATGGAGTCCAAGTGGGAACTTATAGCTGGGTAAAGGATAAATGGAACCAATACACGTTAAATACTTCAAATTATACTGGATTTCACAATATAACGTTAAGTTTTAGTGGATATTTCCTAAAGTACTGGAAGAATGTGTACATAGACAGCTTCACTGGAGTGGCTACTAAAAATTCTGCCAGCTTCAATATTAAACCCATTAACAGTGACACAGAACTTTTGACAGTTCAATTCACTGATACTTCAATGGGGATAATATCGAGCAGGACCTGGGATTTTGGTGATGGAACCACCTCCACCGAAGAAACCCCCAATCATACTTTTACTAAACCAGGTAACTATACTGTTACACTTACCGTAACAAGCCATTACTCCAATTCAACCAGATCTGTGAACATTACTGTGGTTAAACCAACTAATACTCGTACCAATGCAACTTATGACAGTATTCAAGCGGCAATTGATGATGCACAAGATGGTGACACCATCCTGGTAGGTAGCCCTTACTATCTGGAAACTTACACAGAAAACGTGAATATCAGCAAACAGGTGAATTTAATAGCCCAGGGAAAGGTGTTAATCACTGCATTAAATGCAAATAATCCAGTTTTCAACCTGATTGCAGGTGGAAGTAATTCTTTAATAAATGGTTTTACCATCACCGGAGCAACTAACTCCAGTGGAATTCATGTATCACCCTCCATTAATGCCACAATCATCAATAACATCATCACTGGAAATAATATTGGAGTTAGTGTGGATAACGGTGCTTCGAATATTCATTTTAATAATATTTATGGTAATAATCTCTATGGTTTAAAATTCACCGGTACAGGTGTGGATGCGACCAATAACTGGTGGGGAACCAACAATCCCACCTATGCGAATGGCACTAGCAGCCCGGGTAAAACAGACATATATGAAGCACAAAACACGAATCTAACCGTATATAACCCATGGATTATTTTAACAATTAATGTAACTAATAGTACATTGAAAAATGGAGATAATTCTAGTGTTACAGTTGATTTGAACCATAATTCTCAGGGTCAAAACACATCTGACTCTGGAAACATACCTGATCTGCCTTTGAACTTTAATTATGATCTGGGAACAATTACCACCACCAGTACAACCACTTCCAAAGGAAGAGCAAGTACACAAATAACCGGAGGCAATAACAGCAGAACAGCTAATTTAAGTGTAATTATTGGGAATTACACCGTTGGTATCCCAATAACCGTGGATAATATAGCCCCTACTGTAAACGCCACCCCGGGAGGAACTTTCAATGTTACACAAAATGTAACATTAATTGCTGACGATAATAACGACAACACAATCATTTATTACACTACTGACAAGACAGACCCCCGTGACAGCACTACACGAACGCAGTACACTGGAAATATCACGATTAATAATACCACAACACTCCGTTATGCAGCAGTAGATCTGGCGGGTAACTGGAGCCCTCTTTATTTGCAGAATTATGTTATTGGAACCTATGGCCCTGAAAATTCAGATTGGCCCATCTTCCAAAATAATGGAAACAACACCGGTCAATCAAATTACACTGGACCACAAACCAACATTACAAGATGGACTTACAACAATGTGACTATTTACGGTTCTGCAGTGATTGGATCAGATGGGACAATCTACATCTGCAGTAACGAGGGGATCATATATGCCTTTAACACTAATGGAACACTTAAATGGATTTACACCATTAACAGTTACTTATTTGGCTCACCCACTATTGGTGCAGATGGGACTATCTACTTCATGAGCTGGTCCAACAGCACATTATATGCACTGGTAGATAATGGGACCAGTGGGGTTTTAAAATGGAATTTCACTGCAGGAGGTAATAATTTCGGGTTATCACCATCAATTGGAGCCGACGGCACAATTTATATTATTTCATCTGATAACACTGGAAGTATCCTCTATGCCATTGATCTTAATGGGAATCTGAAATGGACATACAGTAATGTGGGAATAGTTTATGGAACTTCCCCCATAATTGTTTCAGATGGAACCATAATTTTAGCAGATTATAATGGTACTATCTATGCCATAAATCCGGATGGAACACTAAAATGGTTGTACCGTTTAAACGGAGAAGTTTACTACAGTACTTTTTCAATTGGTAATGATGGAACCATCTATATTGGAACTAAAAATGGCATATTATATGCATTAAACAATAACGGAAGCGTTAAATGGACGTGCAACATTGGAGAATCAATTTACGGCGCTCCTTCCATTGCAACCAACGGCGAGATCTACGTGGTCGGCAGTAGTAAACTGTATGCCCTAAACTCCGCTGGTAGTTTACTCTGGTCTTATACTATTGGAAGTGCTGTTGGAAATAGTGTAACATCACCGGCTATTGGTAAAGACGGGATAATCTATGTTGGAAGTAGCACTGGATTATACGCCTTAACACCTAACGGAACTCTCATATGGAGTTATACCACCGGCAGTATCTGTGGTTCACCCTCCATCAACAGCAATGGCACATTATATGTTGGAACAATTAACGGCACGTTCTACGCGTTTAAAGATATTATAATTGATTTTACAGCCGAAAATGTCAACGGAACAACAGCTGTGCAGTTTACTGAGAATTCGGATAGCCATATAATAAATCAGACATGGAACTTTGGAGATGGAACCACATCCACCCTACCCAACCCGTTACACACCTACACTAAAATTGGTACCTATACCGTCATTTTAACAGTGACTTTAAGTGATAATAGCATAGTTAAACGGGCTAAAATCGTTATTGTCGACGTTATAGAACCATCGGTTAATGCCAGCTTAAGCGGCGGGACATTTAACAATACACAGACTGTGCAACTGAAAGCTTCCGATGACAACGATAATGTAACTATTTATTATACCACCGATGGAACTGATCCACGGACCAGTGCCAGTAGAATAGAATTAGGACCCAGCGGATATATTGATATTGACAATTCTAAAACACTTTGTTTTGCTGCTCTGGACATATCTGGTAAATGGAGCCAGATTTACAACCAAACCTACACCATAATCCATGTTATCCCTAATTACTATGATCAAACCATGATACAGGATGTTTTAGACCATGCCACCCCTGGAAGTACAGTAATATTCATGGGAGATTCTTACGATAATCTGCATCTGGTAATCAATAAAAAACTGAATATAATCAGCAATGTGGGAACTATAATAACTGTAACCAATTATGTGGGCATAGTTGAAAATGAATGGCACGGTGTAATCCCAGAAATACCCATATTTGATTCATCTACTTCCCCAGTATTCCTTATTAATGGAACTGAAGCATCTGGAACCAGTATAAGTGGGTTTACCATCATCACCAACATAAAACTGGGGGTGATTAACTCCACCACTGATCCCGATTATGGAGACGGTCACGGATGGACCCCGGTTAATAAAACATACGTTGCTAACACCATTAGCGAAAACTTGAATGTTATCCAAATAAACAACGCAAATAATGTTATTATTTATAATATGAACGTGATTGCAGCCAATGAAACCGCAATTGCAATAATAGGAAGCTTAAACACCACTATAGAAAACAACAATATAACCAATGTTTATACTGGAATCTACGTGTCAGATAGTCAAGGCACACAGATTATTGGGAATAACATTTCAGATTACAGTAAGAACAATGTAGATCTGGAAAACTCCCAAATTGTATACATTCAGGAAAATGACATTGACGGTTCATTTAAAGGAGTTAAAGCATGTTCCTGCAGCAATATCCAGATCAATGGGAATAATATCAACGGTGATTTAGGAGTAGATCCCACCGTATTCACCAACCCCAGCTTTGAAAATGATTTTAATGGATGGATACTCGGGAACGGAGCAAGTATTAGTACTGTAGAACCTCATAATGGGAAATATAGTGTTTATTTCTCCTTCAATGGGGACATAACCCAGGTTGTTGATTTAACATCCATCGGTTTCATCTCGTTCTGGGGTTATTCTGTAGACACCTATGATGGGGACGGGGAATATGATTTATATATCGATGATAACCTTGTAAAAGTGTTTAAAATTGTACAGGAAGCCAGTAACTACGATCCGGTTACCGTAGAGAGTAGGTGGATCCAGTACGTATTCAGTTTTGATCACCTCTACACCGGTAACCACACTGTGAGGTTAACCTGGAATTCTGGCCGTGTCCCGGTTTATGTTGATGATTTTTCTTCATTCACTGCATTTAATTCCGCTAATTTTGTGTATACTATCGTAAATAACGATACTGACCCATTAACTGTGCAGTTTAATGACACTTCTACTGGTTTGATAGACAGCTGGTTCTGGGACTTTGGTGATGGAACTAATTCCACAGATCGAAATCCAGTTCACACTTATCAAAAGCTGGGAGTTTATACCGTAAGTTTGACTGTCAGTGGAAAGTTTTACAATTCCACCATCACCAGGGATAATCTGTTTAATATTGAAGGACCGGTGAATAACCGGACAGGAAAAATCTATCAAACAATCCAGGAAGCAATAAACGATGATGACACTGTAAACGGTGATACAATCCTTGTTGGAAACTCGGTATACATGCAAAGTTACACTGAAAACATTCAGGTAACTAAAAGGTTGAATATCATTGCAATAGGAACTGTGATAATTACAGCTCTGGATCCTGCAAAACCCGTGTTCACAATACTTAGTGGTGGAACTGGTTCTGTTATAAATGGATTCACCATAACTGGAGCCACCAGTTCCAGTGGGATTTACATATCCCCTGGATCAGGTGCTACCATCACCAGTAATACTCTCACCGGTAACTCCATTGGAGTGAATGTTGACAACGGTGCTGCAAATATCAATTTCAATAATATTTACAGTAACAACCTTTACGGTTTGGAATTCACCGGGACCAATGTAAATGCCATTAACAACTGGTGGGGAAGCAACAATCCCATCTACGGAAATTTAAACATGGCTACAGGAGTTAAAGACATATTTGAAGCACAGTATTCAACTAATGCAATATTTAACCCATGGATTGTACTGAAAATTTATGTTTCCAATGATCTGTTGAAAGAAAATGCCACATCGGTAGTTACCGCAGATATGACCACTAACTCCAATGGTCAGGACACATCCAGTCTGGGTAGTGTTCCCAGAATTCATGTTAGCTTTTTCTACAATGACCCCAACCCTGAAGATTTCACGATATCAAAGACATTATCCTCTCATGGACTAAGCAGGGCAAAAATAACCGGTGGAAACATCAGCAACATTTACATTGTAAGTGCAACTGTCACCGGGTGCAGGGTTAGTCTTAATATTACCGTGGATACCATTGCCCCCACTGTTAATGCCTCTTTAGAGGGAGGTCATTACAACTCCACCCAAACAGTGACATTGACATCCACAGATAATCTGGGCAATACAACTATCTACTACACTGTGAACGGTTCTGATCCCCGGATAAGTGGCATACTGTACAAAGATCCCCTGATCATTAATGAAACTACAATTTTAAGGTACGCTGCTTATGACCCAGCAGGGAACTGGAGTCCTGCTTACTTGCAGTACTATATTATGGGAGTGTATGGTCTTGGGAATTCTGATTGGCCATGCTTCCAGAATAATGCAAACAACACTGGCCAGTCCGATTATACCGGTCCCCAGACCAATACTACAAAATGGACTTTTGATAATCTCACTGTCTATGGATCTGCAGTGATAAGCTCTGATGGAACCATTTACGTGTGCAGTTACGATGGTACACTCTATGTGTTTAACAGTATGGGTGTGCTGCAATGGGCCTACAGTACACGCAGTTACATTCTCGGTTCTCCCACCATTGGCAGTGATGGGACCATCTACTTCAGCAACTGTTACAACAGCACCACCTATGCCCTGAGCCCCAACGGAACACTACTATGGAAGTACAACACTGGAGGGTATAATTTTGGATCCTCCCCGGTGATTGACGCAGATGGCATAGTCTACGTGGTGGATACCAACGGAGCAACTGGAACCCTTTATGCATTCTATCCCCGAGGGATTTTAAAATGGACCTACACCATCAATGAAATATATGGAACTTCCCCTATTATTGGAACAGATGGAACCATCTACATTGCAGATTACAAAAGCACAGATAACAGCGGATCAATGTACGCCATAAACTCCAATGGAACATTAAAATGGTCATATGCATTAAATGGGGGCGCATATCACAGTATTTTTTCCATTGGTCCCGATGGAACCATTTACATGGGAACAATAAATGGTATTCTGTACGCAATGAACAGTAATGGAACACTTAAACAGTCTTACACACTCTCTGTCAGTTCTAATGGAACCGTTTATTTAATAACTAACAATGGAACTCAAACCAGCGTATATTCCAGCAGCAATGGCACAGGAAATCTGTTGTGTACGGTTTCAATTGATTCAAACGGAACCCTGTGTATTTTAACACCACATTCCGGCCTAATTTTTGATTCAGAAAGTAATTCATCCAGAACATGTAATGATAAGCCATTCTATAATATTATAATTGGTCCAGATGGAGCTATCTACGTTGGAACTTCAAAGGGTATCTACGTAATTATTAACGGCGAAATCAGACAGTTATATGATATTACCATTGGTTCAGATGGAACCCTTAACATAACAACTCAAACTGGTTCATACCTCCTTAAAAATGGTGTTAACCAGTCCTACGGATTTTCAGTTGGTACGGACGGGATAATTTACATTAGAGCCCAGTTAGGCGAATACGCAATCATCAATGAAATAGTTCAACCGGCAACAAAACACAGTACTGCAACTAATACTATTGCAGAATCAATTTATGGAGCTCCTGCAATCTCACCTAATGGAACCCTCTATCTTATGGGGGTAAAAAACCTTTATGCCATTGGTTCAGGTGGAAATTTACTCTGGACTTACAATGTAGGGGGTCTTCCCACCATCAAGGAAGCAACTTCGGCTGCCATAGGCAATGATGGTACAATTTATGTGGGAAGTGAAAGTGGCCTGTATGCTTTAAACTCTGATGGAACACTCAAATGGAGTTATACCACAGGCAGTATCTGTGGCTCCCCTGCAATCGCCAAAGATGGTAGTTTGTACATTGGAACATTAGATGGCACATTTTATGCATTCAATGATATTGCAGCCAATTTCGAAGCATACGTTAATTGCACAACTGTGCAGTTTAACGACAGTTCCACCGGTAATATAACCACTTGGTACTGGGATTTCGGCGATGGTACTACCTCTGATGAAGAAAATCCCCTGCATGTTTACCGTAAATCTGGTGTTTATATCGTTGGTTTGGGTGTGATATTAAGCGATGGTAACATACTGATAAGGACAAAGACCATTGTAACCGGCCCCACTGTGAGTGCAAACTTAGTTGGAGGTGTTTATAACACGGCAGAGAGCATAATATTAACTGTTACAGGCAACGGCAATACAGATATCTACTACACCACTGATGGTAGTGACCCCCGTACCAGTAGCACTCGAAAAGTTTACACTGAACCCATCAGAATAAGTGAAACAAAAACACTTAACTATATTGCTCTTGACTCAACAGGTAACTGGAGCCCATTGTACAGCCAGAAATACACCATATTACTGGTTGAATATGTTCAAGATTACTCTTATTACGATATAAATACTGTAAACAGTGATATACAGGCCATTTTAGATAAAGCCTATTCTGGAAGTACAGTGATATTCTTGGGGCAGAAGTATGATAATCTGCATCTGACTGTCAACAAAGAACTGAATATTATCAGTAATATTGGAACACTACTCACATCTTCCGGTTCCCCGGTGTTCTCGATTACTGGAACTTCTGCTTCTGGAACCTGGATAAGTGGGTTTATTATCATTACCAACAACACCGGTACGGGAATACTTCTAAATAACGCTAATAATGTAACCATTTCAGATGTGAGCATGAGTTCAACAGGAGGATCTCCCATATCTGTAATTGGAAGCTCCAACACCACCATAAAAGACAGTACATTAAGCGGTTCCAACAATGGAATTTACATCTCAGACAGTAATAATACTCTGATCAGTGGAAACATCATCAGTGGTAACCTGGAAAATGGTGTGTATGTGGAAAATTCATTGAATACCATTATAAATGGCGGTACAATCTATAATAACGGCATGAATGGAGTTAATATTTGCAATTCAAATGGGACATTGGTTGATAATGTTGTTATAAATAATAATGGTTTAACTGGAAGTAGTGGGAGTGGGGTGTATATTGACAGTTCGGACAATGTTCAGATCAGTAATAATCATATCACTGGAAACGAGTATGGAATTAAAACAAATGGAATCATTAACCAGGCTAATATAATCAGTAACTTCATTTACAAGAATATTTGGGATGGTATACTCCTGAATGGAGAAGATATAATAAATTCATTCATATCCTCCAATAACATTCAGGAGAATGGTAATGGAATTCACATTAACTGCCTGAACCAGAACCTCACTGTTAATGGAAATGTGATCATTGACAGTACTTCAACAGCAAGTGGTAATGGAAATGGAGTATGGTTTGAATTTGGTTCCTATTCAAATACCTTCAGTTTCAGTCATAACATTCTAAGTGGTAATGAAAGGGAAGATATTGAAACACGAAATGCAGGAATATTGGACATTAAAGGCTCTAACTGGCCAGGAGCTCCTGAATGTGGAGTGCCAGCCCATTCAGATTGTGATCCCTCCTGTCAGTGCAGAAGATGGGATCCTAATATGATGTGGGTGATAACCAGAACTGGTGAAAACACTTATCAGGTGAAACTTTATGATGGTGTGAATGGTAAACTGGTGACTGATATTGCCCCCTTTGCAGTGACATTTACACTTGGTTCAGAGCCAATAACAGTTATGACAGTTAACGGGATTGCTACTGCTACATTTAACGGTAATAGTAAAGGTACAGTAATAGCTAAAGCTTTTGAATATGAGATATCATCCACACTATCCAACTCAGATATAAGCTACACATCAACTACTAATAATAATGATCCAGGAATTATAATTCCAAAGAAAATCTCCAATATTGCTGCCTGGGCAGATGGTAAAAAAGGAACCAATGGCAAAGGAGATGGCAATACTGGTGATGGTAACGATGGTACTGGAGGAGCTGGTCATGGGAGTGGAAGTAGTTCCGGAAGTTCTGGAAGTGCAAGTGGCAGTGGAGCATCATCCGGTTCTGGTGCAACTGTGGGATTAACATCAGCCCTTTCTCAAGCATCAAGCGCAGGATCTTCCAGTTCATCCGGATCAAATGGAGGATCATCCCAGGAAAAAACAGTTCAGGAACTATTAACCGAAGAAACATTACAAAACCCCAATTTCTGGGCTATGCTGGCAATCGTCATACTAATAATCGGAGTGATTGGTGGTTACTACCGTAAAGACATAAAGAAAATGATTGAAAAATCAAAAAAGTAAGGGAAAAGTAAGGAAAAGTGAAAAGTTAACAGACTAAAAGAAGAAGGACTAAAGAGATAAAAGAACTAAAGATGTGGAATAGGCAAAAATGATAAAAAAAGGAATTAAAAATAAAATAAATAAATACAAATTATCATATTTTAAAAAAAAATGATCTTCTGGTTTTTTTCCTAATTTTTTTAAAAATCTAACTATACATAACAATTTTCTAATTTTCTCCCAGAGATCTGTGGGAAACTATAGGAAATCTTAATTTTAGCCCTTATTAAAATAATGCAATGACCTGCTAATTATCATATAATTAGGAGATACTTCAATATAATTAGGGCATGCATTAGTAAGAGTTTATAAAGATGTCAGGATACCCATGTAGTCCAGTGCGTAAGCCTTTCTTTCATCTTTTGATATAATTCAATGGTAAATATCAATGGATAAAAGCCAATGATTAGAAATAAAACTCAAATAATAAAAATCATCGAATATAAATAAAATCCAACTGATTAGAATCAACTAATAGGAATAAAAATGAATTATAAATCAAAATAAGAATAAAAACCAGTTAATATGAATCATTGAATAAAAATCCCAGAATAAAGTTATTTAATAGCGTAGCGAATTTATGCCCATCTTATTTTTGAATATTGAACTTCAATCAAAAAAAACAGATTTCATTTTTAAAATAAAAAAAAGTTTTGAGTAGTAAATTACTACTCAATAGGGTATTGTTTTGGGATTTGAGTCTGTAATGTTGTTGTCACCATCGATCGGCCTAGGGTAAGTGGTGTTCCAGTCACTCCAGTAGTTACTGTTAAAGGAATTACCACTTCCACCCACTGCCAGTGCCTGTTCAGGGTTGTTTACGAAGTTGTTCAATGTGGCATTGGTACCAGATGCATGGTCCAGACAGACCCCACTCCAACCATTGGCACTGAAAGTGTTACTCTGGATGGTGTTCTGACTGGAATTCTGTATGAAAACACCACTATAAGTGTTGTTCTTAACAGAATTTCCTTTTAAAGTGGAGTTACTGCTTTGAAGGATGCTGATACCATCATAAGTGTTCCCAGTTACATTGTTAAAGTTAATGATGTTCTGGTCACTGGCCACAATGAATAACCCTTCCTGGTTAGCAGTTACATTATTTCCAGTGATGTTGGTTAAAGTGGCCCGGTCAAGGCAGATACCACTCCAACCATTTCCAGCCACCAGATTGCCGTTGACTGTTGTTGAACTACTAAGCTGCACAAAAATACCAATAACACCATTATTTGAAATTGTATTGTTGGTAACTGTGTTACCAGTGCCCTGGATAATGTTTACACCATTTCCATGGTTGTTACTCAGGGTGTTCTGACTTATTCTGTTTCCTGCTGCACTGTTGGCTGCGAAAATACCCTCCTGGTTACCAGTCACATTGTTACCGGTAATGTTGTTTCCAGTTGCACCATCAAGGCATATCCCAGTCCAGGAGTTATTAAAGACCCTGTTATTTGATACTGTGTTGTTTAAACTGTTCTGGATGAATATTCCCATAACACCATTACCCTGAACCAGATTTTGAGTTATGGTATTCTGATTACTGCCAGATATCAGGCTGATTCCATTGTAAATATTGTTCAGTGCGTTATTGCTACTTATATTGTTGTGTGAACTGTTGGCAATGAATACTGCCTCCTGGTTACCGGTTAAAGTGTTACCGGTGATTTTGTTACCGTTACTGGTATCCAGACAGATACCACTCCATCCATTACCACTAACTGTATTGTTGCTAATGGTGTTGTTTCCGGAATTCCATAATTTAACACCCACGTAGTTTCCAGTTATGGTGTTATTAACCAGTGTTACATTGTTTGCCGAGTCAAAACTCACACCTGAATTATTAACTGTACCGTTAATGATGAATCCCTGAATCAGACTACCACTGGCATTACTAGTGATAACCAGTGCAGGTAAGTTGGTATTGGCTGGATTAATGTAGACCAGGCCCAAAGCAGTTAGTACCAGGGTCTTGTTCAAGAACACATTTTCTATGTAATTTCCAGGATTAACAAACAGGGTATCTCCACTGGTTGTGTTTTGACTGTCAATAGCTTCCTGGATAGTGTTGTAAACAGTTCCAGTTCTGTTGTTAGTTACCGGGTTCAGTATGATGTAGGTTTCTGTGCTGATAGCACTCCAGTTGGTGGCATTATCAACCGCAGCGAACCTGAAGGTAGTTGTATTTTTAACTGACAATGGAGCTGTGTATTTGGTTTTAGTGGTGCTTGTCCGTGGGTCTGTACCATCTGTAGTGTAGTATACTGTGGTTCCAGGGGTTGAAGTGAAAGCCACAGTTTGAGTCTGGTTATAGGTACCTCCGGATAAAGTGGCATTCACAGTAAATGGTTGGAGATAACCATACTTCAAATTGTAACTGGTGGTTGAATAACTCACATAAGGAACTCCAGATGGATTTAAAGCAAGGGAAATCAATTTATTGGCCTTGTTAACCGTGTCTATGGTGATTGGTACCCAGTTTGATCCCTGCTTGTAAGCATATTCCAGATGGCTGCTGGTAGCATCCTGGTAGATAACCAGAGGAGTGTTTGAAGCATCAATTATCAACTTACATGCACCTGTATTCAAATCACTGATAGATTTATCTTCAGTAACCCATTCTACACCATCCCAGTAGGCATATTTTAATTTAACATCAACAATAAATTCACTGGAATTATCCCAGGTGTAGGCTATGTGAGGAATACCCTCTGAATCAAGGGCCAGGGAATTGGACATACCCACGTAGGGTGCGGAGTGATCTACAATAGTTGTAGTCCAGGTGCCGTTTACTCCCCTTTCAGCGTATCTTAAACTACCAAACTGAGATTGTGGAGAAATACTATAGAAACTGAGTTTAGGGTTTCCATCTGCATCCAGGACCATGGAAATACATGGCCCTCCGTGTATTGCCGCATCTTCCCGAACCCAGGTGGTTCCATTCAGGTACATGTATTCTACGTTATAGGATGTTCCATTCAAGTAGCAGATTCTGGGTTGATCCTGATATAATAAAAGGTTTATAGCTGAAATCATATCCCCACGAATGTTTCCACTGTAATTCCCGGATAAAACACTGATATGCCATCCTGTACCATCCCGGTAAGCGTATCGCAGGGAGTAAGGTATGGCCCCTCCGAAAACATCCTCGTAAGCTAAATGAGGGTTGCCCAGTGAATCCAGGGCCAGGGAAACCCAGTAACCTGAACCTGATTGGGAGGTTTCCACAGTTTCAATGTGCCATCCACTGGCGTCCTGGTAGGCATACTTCAGCTGGGGGTTGTTTCCACTAACTGCATCCTGGGAGTATGCAATATGAACATAGCCAGATGAATCCACTACAATGGAGTTGTACTTGATATTGTTAGAATCAAGCAGGTTACTGCTCCAGGTTCCACTCACCGGGGCTTTATCCAGGTTGTAAATACTGGTGAATATGTTTGAAGCCAGTCCAGCGTAATTTACTGCAAAGAACTTCAAAATGGTGGTTCCCACTGTATCTATGGGCACTCCCTTTTCGTAAGGTGTGCTGTTTATGGTGGGATCAGTACCATTCAGGGTGTAATATATCTTTGGATCAGGGTCCAATGGATCCGTCGCAGTTAGGTAAACATTGAGGTTGGTGGTGTAATTCCCACTAACGGTATCTGCTGAAACTGCTGGAGGTGTGGTGGAAACCATGTTGTAAATTTGAGTGTAAACCGGGCTCCAGTTACCTGCTGCATCTAAAGCTGCGTATTTGAGTGTGGTGCTGGTGTATACTGGAATTGGATTTGAGTACACAGTCCGGTTACTGCTAACAGTTGGGTCAGTGCCATCAGCGGTGTAATAGGTGGTGGTGGTACTGTAGTCCGTGGTGTTGAGTGTGATATTTTGAGCCGTATGGTAGGTACCTCCCCCTGGGCTGGCAGTTACTGTTGGTGCTGTTTTATCTATGGTGTATACATTGCTCCCTGTGGCACTGGATGATCCATCCACTGCCAGGTACTTCAGGGTGGTTACTCCCTCATTGGTTATACTTATAGGTCCAGTGTAATGAGTGCTGCCGGTGGTGGGGTCAGTACCATTAGTAGTGTAATATATCTGTGCTAAGGGGTCTGTTGAAGTTAAATTAACGTTCAGACTGTTGTTGTATAAACCACTGGGCACACTTGATGAGACCAGTAAATTACTGATAGTGACATATTGTGCCACCTGATTGCTGCCCAGAGCGTTAGTTATGTTTAATCTAACCAGGTAGGTGCCGTTGGTTGTGTAGGTGTGGGTTGGGTTCTGGAGGGTTGAAGTGCTTCCGTCTCCAAAGTTCCAGGAGTAGGTGATGGGTGTGCTTCCAGTGGAGTGATCAGTGAACTGAACTGGCTGGTTAACTAATGGGGTGGTTGGGGTGTAGGTGAATGCTGCTGCAGGTCCAGGAGTTCCCTGAACTGTGTAACCGCTTGGTCCACCGGTCTGGCCTGGTAGGATGCTGTTGGTCCAGAGCATTCCCTGTCCCTGGGTTGTGTTCCAGTTCCAGGCATAGATGTTAAATGCTGCGAAGCTTAAGAGGTTTTCAAAAGTGTAGTTTATCTGCACTGCCCCGTTATTGATGAACTGTGAATTACTACCATATTTATAATTAGAACCTAACATTCCAGCGTGGAGGTCTATGAACATTATATAGAACATGTTATTGGGGTCGCTCATATTTTCCCCAATGAATATGGAATAGTTTGAGTTTCCACCGGTGGGTTTCCAGTTTTGAAGCCCGTAAATGAAATCTTCCTTGGTGAAGGTTTCATCCAGTGTTATTCCCCATGAACCTATCTCACTGGGTTGCGGACAATTGTTATAACCATAAGGGGTCCAGTTGTATCCATATACTGTTAGATGCAGGGCGAAGTTGTCGGGAATTGTTCCGTTAACTGCCACCATCAGCACCACATCGTCCTGGTATCCCCGGCCACCGGTATCCGTGGCATAGAAGGTACCGGTCTGATTGGTGGAATTGGTGGATCCACCGTAATTCAGGGTTGTTGAGGAATCATTGGCTATATGAATAGCATTAAATCCCCCGTTGGGGGCACTTAGATGCTGAATATAATAGGTATCGTTTCCGGTAGTGTTGTAACTGACTCCTTCATCATTGGCCACCTTTACGTAGATATTACTGTAATCTGTTAGTGGGGTGGCATTGATGTCAGTTGCGGAAACACTTCCACACAGTGCCAGTACCATGGCCATGGTCAGGGCTATGAAGATTACGTGTTTTTTCATTTTTACCATCCATGAATAAAGTTTATATTCGGTTTTTAACCGTTTTTAAATAGTTTATATTCGATTAATCTTTTTATTCTACTGTTTATTTCCAATGCACCATATTGCACTAAATTTAACTTCTAAACCGCTTAATTGCTCGTAATATCACTCCGTTGTCTTTAATTGATGTTTGATAGTAAGATGAGTAAATGTACCATGGTAAACGTGTAATTGATAAAATATATCATTGTAAACATATCTTGGTAAATATACGAATTATTCTACTGATAAATGTTAATTTAAGATAATTATCTGGCTCTGATTTATAATAACGACAAATTATGGGTTATGTGGATAAATTCATCCTGAATCTTTAAAAAAATAAAAAAATGGGGAGCATTTTTATGCTCCACCTTTAATTGGTTCTGGTTGAGGGTTGGCATCCGAGATGTTGTTGTCCCCGTCTATAGGTCGGGCGAAGGTGTAAGGCCAGTCACTCCAGTAATTACTGTCAAAGGAGTTACCAGATCCACCTACTGCCAGGGCCTGTTCAGGGTTGTTCTCGAAGTTGTTGTATACCGCCTGTGTGTTGGTTGCTCTGTCCAGGCAGACACCACTCCAGGTATTGTTCTGGAGAGTGTTGCCCTGAAGTGTATTCAGGTCACTGCTTTGAACAAAGATTCCACTAACCCCGTTACCACTTGCAGTGTTGCCGATGAAGGTGTTGTTATCAGAACCGCTTAGAACACTGATTCCAGTGTAGGTACTGTTTTTCACCTGGTTGAATGAAACGCCATTGTTCTGGCTGTTAACCATGAAGATACCTTCCTGATTGTAGGCCACGTAGTTTCCAGTTACACTAGATCCAGTTACGGTGTCCAGACAGATTCCACTCCAGCTATTATTCTCAATAGTGTTGCCATAAACCTCAGTTGTACCACTCTGCTGCACGAAAACACCAGATACACCGTTGGATGTGACATTGTTACTGTCTATGGTGTTCCCAGTTCCCTGAATAAGGCTGATACCATTTCCAAGGTTACCGGATACAGTGTTAAAGTTTATAGTGTTTCCTGAGGCACTGTTAGCTGCGAAAATACCTTCCTGATTGTAAGCCACGTTGTTATCAATTAAATTGTTTCCAGTAGCTCCATCAAGGCATATTCCACTCCAGGAGTTGTTCTGTGCTGTGTTACCAGTCAGGTTGTTGTTTGCACTACCCTGGATTAGAATTCCACTAACACCATTACCCTGGACAAGGTTGCCCTGTAACAGGTTGTCACTACCACCGATTATGGATATTCCAGTGTAAGCATTGCCAGAGGCAGTGTTATTGAATATTATGTTTCCTGCACTGTTGGCAACAAATAAACCTTCCTGGTTACCGGACAAGGTGTTTCCATAGATGGTGTTTGCATTACTGGTGTCCAGGCAGATTCCACTCCAACCGTTACCAACAACTGTGTTGTTGATGAGGGAGTTGTTTGTGGAGTTCCAGAATTTAACACCGACGTAGTTTCCACTTACAGTGTCATTTATCAGGGTCACGTTGCTTGCAGAGTCCAGGCTAACACCAGAACTATTTAAAGAACCATTGATGATGAATCCCTGAATCACACTACCACTACCACTGTTGGTTATGGTAAGCGCTGGCTGTGAGGCATCTAATGGGATCAGATGAACCACACCGGAAGCATTGAATATTAAACTCTTGCTTAAAACGATGTTTTCAGTGTAACTACCAGTGTAGAAGGTAATTACATCACCTGCAAGGGTATTCACATCATCAATCATGGCTTGAATACTGGTGTAAGTTGCGTTGGTCCTTTCATTAACTATTCCCACCACAGTCACATTGGTTGAAAGAGTTTGACTGTTTGTGGTGGCATTAACAAATCCAGCACCCAAATTAGCGGCAGTAAACACACAAGTGGCCACACCGTTAACTGTACTCACAGTTGCGTGGTCAAAACTACCCAGTAAACTACTAAAGTTCACCAGAGTTCCATCCACAATGTGTCCACTAGCAGGGTCAATACTAACCACAGCAGATCCATTCCAAATGTTGTTGAAGCTCACAGTTACAGTAGCAGTTCCACCATTAACTAAAGCAGTCGGGTTAACTGTTTCAGTCATGTACAACCAATTATTGTAGTAAACAGTACCTGGAGGTTGGTAAGTGGCCATAATTTGGCTTGCAGGACTGTTATTTGTGCCCCACCAATTGTAGGTAGCGTTCACAACACCAGTATAACAACAAATCGCATCTCCCCACCCACTGAGGGTTGCAATATTGTTCACAAAGGAACTGTAGTATACATTGACAATAGTATTCGCATTTCCTTTACTGAAAATAGCGCCACCTCTAGCTGCTGTGTTATTCACGAAAACACAGTTATTAATCGCAGTTATAGTGACTGAATTGAATATTGCGCCACCCCCATAATCAGTTGCAGTGCTAGTTTGGTTATTACCTGTGAAGTTGCTATTTTCAATCAGAGTAATAGTACCACTGTTATAGATAGCACCACCCAAATAGGCTGCTGTGTTGTTTATGAAAGTACAACCAGAAACCAAAGGAATAGTACCACTACTCTGGATGGCACCACCATATCTGCTAGCAGTGTTACCTATGAAAGTACTGTTAATCAAAGTAGCAGTAATCCTAATATTGATGGCACCACCACCATTACCAGTTCCTGTTACTTTGTTACCTATGAAAGTACAGTTACTCACATACAAGGTACCAAGCCAATCACAGATAGCACCACCAGGACCAGCTCCAGTGTTATTGATGAAACTACAACCCGTTACATTTAAAGCATCACCATAATTACAGATAGCACCACCAGACTGTAGACCATTAGTCGCTTTATTGTTAATGAAAGTACAATTAATGGTATTTAAAGTACCGCCATTATATATTGCACCACCCTTAGTTGTTGTTCCGTTTTCAAATGTTAAATTTGTTATTGTAACAGTTACACCTGAATTAATGGTGAATATGTTACTTAAGAGCTGTGCGTCGATTATGGTGTTGAGTTGATTATCACCTACAATATTAACATTTTGAGCAATAGTTATTGCCCTGTTTCCTGTTCCAGTATAAGTCCCTGCAAGTAAATGCACAGTACCACCAGAAACAACATTATTCAATCCAGTCTGAATTGTAGCATACGGATTACTTGCTGTTCCATTACCAGTTGAGTCACTACCTGTTGGTGAGACATATATGTCCTGCTGCAGGATAGTGTAGGTTTTATTGTACCTTGCACTCCAAACTCCTCCAGTATTCACGGCTGCAAAGTTCAGGATCGTGTTGTTCAAGACCTGAATCGGCACAGTGTAAGGGGTTCTGTTGGGATTGGATGCATCGGTTGGGTCACTACCATCAGTAGTGTAATAAATACTGCTGCCTGGCTGGTCACTGGTTAGGGTGACAGTTTGATTTGAATTGTATGCACCTGCATCCGGTGTGGCAGTCACGCTAGGAGCAGTGCTGTTAAATGCTGATATATAATTTGTTTGAGTTACAGTGCTGTTACCTCCAGGACCAGTTACAGTTAAAGTTACAGTGTAAGTTCCTGAGTTGAGGTAGGTGTGTGTTGGGTTCTGTTCGGTACTGGTTGTACCATCACCAAAGTCCCATAACCATCCTGTCACAGCACCCTTGGACCCATCATTGAACTGCACATCTAGAGGTGCAAATCCACTGGTAGCGTTACTGGTGAAGCTTGCTGTAGGAGCAGCCCAGTTCACGGTTATTAAATTGGTCTGGGTTAAGGTGTTGTTACCAGCGCTGTTGGTAGCGGTTAAAGTTACGGTGTATGTTCCAGGTGTAGTGTAGGTGTGATTTGGGTTCTTTTCTGTGCTGGTTGCACCATCACCAAAGTCCCATGCCCAGCTGGTAGGGTTGTTACTTGAGTTGTCAGTGAACTGAACATCCACTGGTTCTACTCCGCTGGTTGGGGTTGCGGTGAAGTTAGCAACAGGAGCTACAGGAACACTTCCCATTACATTGTATCCACTCTGCACATAGTAGTTGGACTGAGGGATACCTGTTCCCCAGTTACATGCTGAGAACCAACCGTATGCACCGAACACTGCAAAGGACTGCAGGTTGTTGAAGGTGTAATTCACGGTTATAGCACCGTTATTGATGAGGCTGGTAATTCCTGCAGGATATGCTGCGTTATATTTAAACGCACCCACATTCAGGTCAATGAACATGATGTGGAACTGACTGTCAGGACTGTTCATATCCTCACCAGGATAGTACATAGGATTATTAGCTACATTACACGGCCTCCAGCTCTGGGTTCCGTAAATGAAATCATCCTTATAAAATGTCTCATTCAGGGCACCAGTAACATAGGTCACATTAGTGAGCTTGGTGGTATCCGGATTGGTAGTTGCAGCAGCAGGTAAAGTGTAAGTGTAACCACTTGAGGTAATGGTTATACTGAAGTCATCGGGTATGGTACCGTTGACCGCCAGCATCAGGATAGCATCATCCAGGTGAGTGATTCCACCACTGAAGACTATGTAAAAACTACCAGTCTGATTGTTGGTGTTGGTTATCTGACCTGCCTGATTGGAACTACTGGTTGATATTTGAATCGGATTAGTTCCACCAGCACCCTCTGATATGTAGTAAGTGTTAGCCACGTATGGGTAGACTCCACCGTACTGGGCTGCTGTGGTCACACCATCGGGCATGTCATACTTCACTCCAGCATCATTGGCCACGTAGAATGTGATTCCATTGTAGCTTATGAGTGGACTGGTTATATTCCAGGCAGTGATGTAGTTAGTCTTTTTCAGAGTACTACTGCCATCACTGTTAGCCACACTCAATGTAACGTTACGAGCGCCCACTGTAGTGTAGGTGTGAGTCGGGTTCTGCTCGGTTGAAGTTGCGTTGTCACCGAAATCCCAGTTCCAACTGGTAGGGTTACCGGTTGAAGTGTCGGTGAACTGCACTGTCAATGGAGCAAAACCATTGGTAGTGTTAGCCGTAAAGTTGGCAGATGGGGCATCAGCTGCGCTAACAGTTCCCGTTGCAAAGATGCAAAAAAACAATGCAAATAAAATAAACATTACGGACTTATTTTTGCGTTTTAACATTTATCCTCCTTTTGTTTTTTTAATGTAAACCATATTTTTTGAATTACTTAACCAATTAAATTAACAAAATCATTGCCCCAACTGGACAAAATTTGTGTCAATTTATTCATTGATATACGATACAATCATTAGCGAATAGAATTAATATACCTATCGATTACCCGGAAGGATTATTCCGACTCCCATATATCCCATTAAAAATAGTTTAAATGAATTAAAAAGAACTACAAATTATATATTTAGCTTAAAAAAATATATTTACCATTAAAAACTGATATAATCCAATTTTTACCTTAAATAAAATTTATTCCATGATTAAAATCAATAATTTTCGAATTAAAATTTTTTCATAAATGGATGGTTCTATCCACATTTGTGTAAGATCAGATCTGTGACCATTGAACCCTGTAAATCTTACAAAACCCATGTAAATCAGACATCCACACCCCAATATAAATTAATACATAATCGGACTATACGCAAGAAAATAAACCTCATTGAAACCCCACGAAAAAATCAACTCTGTGAAAATTAACTCTTTTAAATAAAAATCGCTTTTTTTAAATAAATAATCGCCAAAAAACCTTAAAAAAATAAAAAGAGGATTATGAGTAGTTATTTCACTACTCAGTATGGTTTGGTCTGTGGATTAGCATCCGAGATGTTGTTATCCCCATCTATAGGTCTGGCGAAGGTGTAAGGCCAGTCACTCCAGTAATTACTGTCAAAGGAGTTACCTGATCCACCCACAGCCAGAGCCTGCTCAGGATTATTCTCGAAGTTGTTAACAGTTGCCGAGGTGTTGGTCGCCTGATCAAGACAGACACCACTCCAGGAGTTCTTCTGAAGAGTGTTACCCTGAATAGTGGTCAAGTTACTACGTTGAACCAGAATACCACTAACACCATTACCACTGACCTGGTTTCCAATAATAACAGTATCATTGGAACCACCTAAAATGCTGATTCCAGTAAAAGTACTGTTAGTCACGGAATTAGCAACAATATCAGTTCCCTGGCTTCCTACAACAAAGATACCTTCCTGATTACCAGACACAGTGTTACCACTGACATTGGTTCCAGTAGTCTGGTCCAGACAGATTCCAGTCCAGCTATTATTCTCTATAGTGTTGTCATTAACCACAGTTGAACTACTATTCTGCACGAAAACACCAGATACACCGTTGGATACAACTGTGTTGTTTCCTACAGTGTTACCACTTCCCTGAATAACGCTGATACCATTTCCAAGGTTGCCGGATACAGTGTTATCACTTATTGTGTTTCCTGATGCACTGTTAGCAGCGAAAATACCTTCCTGATTACCAGAAACACTGTTACCAGTTAAACTGTTACCAGTAGCTCCATCGAGACAGATTCCACTCCAGGAGTTGTTCTGAACTGTGTTACCAGTCAGGTTGTTGTTTGCACTACCCTGGATTAAGATTCCACTAACACCGTTACCCTGTACATTGTTGCCCTGGATGAGGTTATCCCTACCACCAAGGACAGTGATTCCAGTGTAGGTGTTACCTGAGACAGTGTTGTTGGTTACGGTGTTTCCAACACTGTTAGCCACAAACACTCCTTCCTGGTTACCATAAACAGTATTTCCAGAAATGGTGTTCGCATTACTGGTATCCAGACAGATACCACTCCAAACATTACCAGTAACCGTATTATTGGCAATGGTGTTGTCAGTGGAGTTCCAGAACTTAACACCCACGTAATTCCCGTTGATAGTATTGTTCACCAGGGTCACGTTACTGGCAGAGTCCAGACTCACTCCAGAACTACTCAATGCACCATTAATGATGAATCCTTGAATCACACTACCACTACCACTGCTGGTTATGGTAAGCACAGGCTGGGAAGCATCCAATGGGATCAGGTGCACAACACCGGAAGCATTGAATACCAAACTCTTGCTTAAAACAATGTTTTCAGTGTAACTACCAGTGTAGAAGGTGATAGTATCACCTGCAAGGGTATTCACATCATCAATCATAGCCTGAATACTGGTATAAGTTGCATTGGTCCGGTCATTGACAATTCCAACTACAGTAACATTACTTGAAACAGTTTGACTGTTTGTGGTGGCATTAACAAATCCAGCACCCAAATCAAGAGCAGTAAACACACAAGTGGCTACACCGTTAACCGTTCCTGCAGTCAGGTGGTTGAGGCTTCCCAGTAAACTGGAAAACTTCACAAGGGTTCCATCCACAATGTGTCCACTGGCTGGATCTATACTAACCACCGCTGTTCCATTCCAGATGTTGTTGAAACTCACTGTTACAGTAGCAGTGTTTCCATTGATTATAGCAGTTGGGTTTACAGTTTCAGTCATGTACAACCAGTTACTGTAATCCACAGTACCATAGAACTGACTAGCAGGGTTACTGTTGGATCCCCACCAGTTATTGGTTGCATTGATTGTACCAGAATTTGCGTAAATTGTACTTCCAGTTTTTGCGGTGTTATTCACGAAGGAACTGAAATGCACAGTGGTGATTGCAGAAGTTCCAGAAGTGTATATTGCACCACCATTGGTAGCTGCTTTGTTTCCTGAGAAGCTAGATTCAGTTATGGTGATATTACCTGAATTGAAGATAGCACCAGCATAGTCGTAGGTTGCAGTGTTGTTTAGGAAATTAACCCCAATTATCAGGGCAATATTACCCATGTTGTTGATTACACCAGCAAAGTAAGCATTGTTGCCTGTAAATGTGGAGTTACTGATGGTTCCTATGGTAGCATAGTTGAATATGGCACCGTAAGTTGCTGAGTTGTTTTTGAAAGTACAATCACTAATGTAACTGATATTTCCACCATAATAATTGTCAATAGCAGCACCGGAAGATGCTGAGCATCCAGTGAAGGTGGAATTTGTGATGGAGACGATGGTAGCATTGTTGAATATGGCACCACCATTACTTCCTCCGGATATACCATTACCTGCAAATGTACAGTTACTTATACTGCTCAGGGTACCTGCATTGTAGATTACAGCTCCAAATGGTGCTAAGTTACCTGTGAAATTACAATCACTCAATCGGGTTATAGTACCAATATTGAGTATAGCAGCTCCCTGGCTGGTTGCACTGTTACCATTGAAGTTACAGTTTTGAATGGCTAAATTACCATTGTTATTGAGGGCAACTCCGGAAGTTCCGGTGGCATTGGCCAGGGTTATGTTTTCAAAGGTTACAGTCACACCTGTCTGTACTGTAAACAGTACACTTGAGTGGGTTCCATCGATTATGGTCGTGTTGGGGTTTTCACCCACTAAATTAGCATCTCTGGTTAAGATTATTCCATGGTCACCTGTCCCGGTGTAAGTTCCTGCCAGTAAGTGCAGTGTACCGCCCGGAAGAAGGTTGTTCAATCCGGTTTGTATGGTTGCAAATGGATTAGCTATAGTTCCAATACCATTCAGGTCACTGCCGGTTGGTGAAACATACACATCCTGCTGCAGGATAGTGTAGTTTTTGGTGTACTTTATACTCCAAGCTCCTACTGAATTCACCGCTGCGAAGTTCAGTACCGTGTTATTGTAGATTTGAATCGGCACAGTGTAAGGTACCCTATTTGGGTTACTTGCATCTGTAGGATCACTGCCATTAGTTGTGTAATAGATGGTACTGCCTGGCTGGTCACTGGTTAAGGTCACAGTCTGACTGGAATTGTATGTACCGGCATCCGGTGTGGCAGTCACGCTCACTGGGGTGTTGTTAAACACGGCTACATCAGCTGAAACAATCTGATTATTGGTAGTCGCGTTAATAACTCCAGATCCTAAAATATTTGCAGTGAAAAGGACTGTGGCAACACCATTAACCGTTCCAAGTTTTGTGTGATCAAAACTGCCCAGTGGACTGCTGAAGTTCACCAAAGTTCCATCAGTAATATGTCCACTGGCTGGATCTATACTAACCACTCCAGTTCCATTCCAGATGTTGTTGAAACTCACAGTTACAGTTACAGTACTACCGTTAGCTATAGCAGTCTGATTAACAGTTTCAGTCATGTACAACCAGTTACCGTAGGTGACATTACCATATATCTGGCTGGATGGATTGTTATTGGATCCCCACCAGTTATTCTGGGCATTGACTGTGCCCTGAGCAAGGTAAATGGCACTTCCAGAAGGTGCATTATTATTTACAAAGGAGGTGAATTTTGCATTTACAATTCCGTTGTTGTAGATTGCACCACCCTGACTGGTTGCTGTATTTCCACTTAAATTACAGTTAGTTAAATTTAAGATGGCATTAACACCCACGTTGGCAATAGCACCACCCTGACTGGTTACAGAGTTATTGGTGATTGCACAGTTAATCATATTCAAAGTACCGTTCCAGGCATTGCATATAGCTCCACCCCAGGTATTTGCATTATTGTTTATGAAATTACAATTGTACAAAGTAGCGGTACAGTTGTAATTGTATAGAGCACCACCATAACTAATGTTTGCTATGTTATTGATGAAGTTACAACCATTGAAAGTAGCAGTAGCTCCATTGAAATTGTAGATAGCTCCACCCTGATTATTTGCAGTGTTACCATTGAAGTTACAGTAATTTGCAGATAAAATACCGTTATTGGATATAGCACCACCATTAGTGGCTGTTCCGTTTGCTAATGTTAAATTGGCTATTGTAACGTTCACTCCTGAATTAACAGTGAAGAAGTTACTTGATTTTTGTCCATTTAATATGGTACTGGCCGGGTTTTCACCAACAATAGTAACATTCCGGGTAATGATTAAACCCATATTACCGGTTCCAGTGTAGGTTCCACTGGCCAGGTGGACTGTTCCACCATTAACAGCACAGTTTGTACCGTACTGTATGGTTGCAAATGGATTGCCAGAACTTCCATCCCCGGTTACATCATTACCGGTGGTTGAGACGTAGACATCATTTAACTGAACAGTGAGATAACCTATCTTTGATGAATCTCCATAGTTTAAGTCACCGGAGAAGCTTGCAGTTACACTGTAAACACCAGCGCGGGTTGGTGTATAGCTTACAGTTGCCACACCATTGGCATTGGTTGTGGTATTGTAACTGGAACCATTCACGGTGAAAGTTACGGTTTCACCAGCTAAGGCTGTGCCGTTTAGAGAAGTCAAAGTTGCAGTTAAGTTCACAGCAGTGGCATTATTACAGGTGGAATTAACCACTGCAATTACAGTGCCCATACCGTTTATGTATATTGTAACTATTTGATTGTCTGTTATGGCATTAATAGCCTTAATACTGGTGTTATTTGCGGTGAATGTGGTGGTTGCCACCCCATTAGCAGTGCTTCCAGTGACTGGATTGAAGGATCCTATCACACTGCTGAAATTCACCAGGGTTCCATCTGTAATATGACCGTTTACCGGGTTGATACTGGTTACATTGGTTCCGTTGCATGCATTGTTGAAACTAACCGTAACCATTCCAGTGTTACCACTGGCAATGGTGGTTGGATCAACGGTTAAAGTCATGTATAACCAGTTACTGTAATCCACTGTGCCATAAAATTGGCTAGAAGGGTTATTATTGGATCCCCACCAGTTGTAGGTGGCATTCACTGTACCAGAAGAACGGTAAATTGTACTACCGCTTGTGGCCTGGTTATTTACAAAGGAACTGAAATGGACATTTAAAGTACCCTGATTGAAGATCGCACCACCACCCAGGGAAGTTCCTGGTGATGAATTGGCATTGAAACTGGTGTTGGTTATATTTAAAGTACCAGAGTTGGATATGGCCCCTCCTGAATAGGTTGCTAGGTTGTTGTTAAGTGTGCAGCCAGTCAGGGTTAATGTACCGGTGTTGTAGATAGCTCCTCCCGAAGAAGTTGCGGTGTTGGTTGTCAGGGTACAGTTAGTCATGTTCAAATTCGCAGCATTGAATATGGCACCACCACTGATGGTTGTTCCGTTGGCAATTGTTAAGTTCACGATCTTAACGTTTAACCCGGAATTAACTGTGAATATGGTGTTGGCATTGGCCCCGTTTATGATGGTGGTGGCCTGATTTTCACCCACAATATTAACGTTTTTAGTGATGGTTAAAGCCACGTTACCGGTTCCAGTGAAGGTTCCACTACCTAAATGGATAGTTCCACCAGTTGCAACGTTATTTAAAGCATTTTGTATGGTGGCATAGGGATTAGCTAAAGTTCCATCACCAGTGGTATCGCTACCAGTTGGTAGAACGTAAGCATCCATTAGTTGAACCGTGAGATAAGCTGTTTTTGATGAGTCCCCGTAGGTTGCGTCACCTGCAAAACTAACAGTTACATTGTATGTTCCTGGTTTGGTAGGTGTATAATTCAGTGTAGCAACACCGTTTTCATCGGTGATTGCACTGTAACTGGAACCATTCACAGTGAAGGTCACGGTCTGACCCTGTAAAGGAGAACCATTAACATTGTTCAGGGTTGCAGTTAGATTCACGGTGTTGCCCATGAGGCAGGTGGCGTTACCAGTTGAAATGGTGGTTCCTATACCATTTACATATACGAAAACTGTTTGATTGTCTGTGGTGGCATAAATTGGCCTTATATGGGTGTCGTTTGCTGTTAATATGGTGGTTGCAATACCATCCTTGGTTAATGCAGTTACTGGATTTAAAGATCCCAGAACACTGCTGAAACTTACCTGAGTTCCATCGAGGATATGACCGTTTACCGGATCAATACTGGTGACATTAGTCCCGTTAAACACGTTGTTGAAACTGACAGTCACTGTACCAGTACTGCCATTTCCAATGGTGGTTGGGTTAACTGTTTCAGTCATGTACAACCAGTTATTAATGGTTATACCAGTTACCTGGCTGGATGGATTACTGTTGGAACCCCACCAGTTGTAATCAACATTCACCGTACCTGAAGAACGGTAAATGGAACTACCACTTGATGCCCTATTATTTACGAAGGAACTGAAGCGAACAGTTAAAGTACCCTGGTCAAAGATAGCTCCACCATTTAAGTTTGCAATGTTACCGACAAAAAGGGTGTTATTTACCGTTGCAGTACCCTGGTTGAATATAGCACCACCGTGGTTAGATGTGGCCATGTTACCGGTGAAAATACTGTTATTCACGTTTAAAGTACCGGTATTGTAGATAGCACCACCTTTAGTGATTACGGTGTTAGAGCTGAAGGTACAGCCATTTACATTCAAAGTACTGGTACTGTAAATCGCACCACCCATGCTAGATGCAGAGTTGGTACTGAAGGTACAGTTATTCAAAGTTAACGTTCCACTGTTGTAGATGGCTCCACCATTGGTTCCTTTACCACCGGTGAATTTCAACTGGGTAAATGTAACATTTACACCGGAATTAACTGTGAATATGGTATTGGTGTTGGCCCCGTTAAGGATGGCCTGGTTTTCCCCTACAATTGTAACGTTTTTAGTGATGGTTAAAGCCACATTACCTGTTCCAGTGTAGGTTCCACTGGCTAAATGTATGGTTCCACCAGCAACCACATTATTCAAAGCAGTTTGTATGGTAGCATAAGGATTACTGCTGCTTCCATCACCGGTTGTGTCACTGCCGGTTGGTGAAACATAAGCATCCGTGAAGATTGCGGTTATGTAGTTGGTTCGGGTTATGGTGTTGTTCCCTGCACTGTTGGTTGCGGTTAAGGTTACGGTGTATGTTCCTGGTTTGGTGTAGTTGTGTGTTGGGTTTTCCTGAGTGCTGTTTGTCCCGTCACCGAAGGTCCAAAGCCAGCTTGTTGGGCTGTTACTTGATGTGTCTGTGAATTGAACATTTAATGGTGCAGATCCACTTGTTTTGTTTACGGTGAAATTTGCAACCGGTGCATTTACTATGGTATAATTTTGAGTGTATTCTGGGCTCCAATTGTTTACCAGATTAACCGCTATATACCTGAGGACCATGGATGTATTCACAGTGATGGGAGTGGTGTATACTGTTCTGCTGCTACTACTTTGTGGGTCCGACCCATCAGTGGTGTAGTAAACTGTTGCATTACCCTCATCATTAACTGTCAGGGTCACGGTCTGAGTTCCGTTAAATACTCCACCAGCAGGGCTGGCAGTTACCGTGGGGATACTCGTGTCTATGTAATAATATTTTGAATTCCTTGAACTCCAGACACCACCGGTATTCACTGCAGCGTACTGCAGGTTAGTGGTGCTGGTGAGGGGAATAGGTCCTGAATAAGGAACCCTACTGCTGTTGTTACTGTCAGTGGGGTCGCTTCCATCTGTTGTGTAATATACTGTGCTTCCGGGTTGATCAACAGACAAACTCACATACTGTGTGCTGTTGTAGGCACCTCCATCTGGTGTGGCAGTCACGCTTGGTGAAGTGCTGTTAAATACACCAATATAACCAGTTTGGGATAGGGTGCTGTTACCACCTGGACCAGTTACAGTTAAAGTTACAGTGTAAGTTCCAGAGGTACTGTAAGTATGTGTTGGGTTTTTTTCTGTGCTGGTTGATCCATCACCAAAGTCCCAGAACCATCCTGTGACATTACCCTTAGATGCATCATTAAATTGGACTGGTAATGCTGCAAATCCACTGGTAACATTACTGGTGAAGTTTGCAGTGGGTGCAGGCCAGTTCACGGTTATTAAATTGGTCTGAGTTTGGGTGCTGTTTCCTGCACTGTTGGCTGCGGTTAAACTCACGGTGTAAGTACCAGGGGTACTGTAGGTGTGAGTTGGGTTTTCTTCGGTGCTGGTTGATCCATCACCAAAGTCCCAGGTCCAGCTGGTAGGATTGTTGCTGGAGGTATCTGTAAACTGAACATCCAGTGGTGCAGCTCCACTGATTGTGCTTACTGTGAAGTTAGCCACTGCTGGTGAAATTCCGTACACCACATATCCACTTGGTCCTCCAGATCCTGAGGGATTTATACTGTTGGTCCACTGCATTCCTGGACCCCAGGTGGTGTTGGCATTGTAGGCGTAGATGTTAAAAGAAGCCAGAGACTGGAGATTGGTGAAGTTGTAGTTTATTTCCACTGCTCCATTGTTGATAAATTGAGAATTTCCACCAGGATAACCTGATCCCAGCAGTCCGGCATGGGTGTCTATGAACAGTAAGTAGAACATGTTCGATGGATCACTCATGTTCTCCCCCAGGTAAATGGGGTAAGCATAAGTTGAACTGTAACCGGAAGGTCTCCAGTTCTGTGGACCGTAAAGGAAATCAACCTTGGTGAAAGTCTGGCTTAAAGTAGTGTGGAAACTACTGATGGTGTCCAGTGCTGGTGCAGCGTTTACCACTCCTGTGGGCACCCAGTTGTAACCATTTACAGTGATGGTCACTGCAAAATCATCTGGAATTGTGCCATTAACTGCCTGCACTGCCAGCAGCAACACGACATCGTCCTGGTATCCACGACCACCAGTGTCGGTTGCGTATAAAGTTCCGGACTGATTGGAGGTGAAGGTAGTTCCACCTGTGTTGGTGGTGGCTGCGGAATTGTTTGCAATGTGCACCGCGTTTAGACCTCCTCCGGTTTGTTGAATGTAATAGGTATTGTTGCCAGTGCTGTTGAATGAAACGTTATTTGAGATTTGAACGTATACATTAGTGTACGCTGGCACTGTTGTTGTGTTCATGGTGGAATTATCATCAGCTGCTGAAACAGCTCCGCTGGTACCAACCATAATGAAAAAAAGTGTTAGAACAACAAACAGTATTGATTTGTTTTTCTCCTTAAACATTTATCCTCCCTTTAATTTTAATATAAACTGCCTTTTTTCGGCTTTATTTTTTAATTTCACCTAATTTGATATTATACTGTTAAATATTGTTATTAACAAAGAATTTTGTCAATTAATTTACAGCATACTAGTCTACATGCGCGAATACAATTAATATACCTATCGTTTATCCGGAAGGTTTGTTCCGTCACTTATTACAGGAATAAATTGATTTAAAAAAGATATTAAAATAAAAATATGCCTTAAAATTATATATAAAGTTATATTAATGGATTTAAGCAGTTTTAAACTTTAATTAATGTCAATCATTGATTAAAAACAGTAATTTTCGAATTAATAATTTAACCATGTGGGGAATCTTTGAAGGTTACTAGAAAATCCCCGGTATGATCATTTAATCAGTAAATCCCGTAAAAAAGGGGTAAAATCAATTATACACCTATGAGATATGTTCAAAAAATGTGAGCAATACGCAACGAATTTTAAGTCAATCCAAAACAATACCCCTGAAAAAACTTCCAATTCAAAGTAATCTTATAAAACTTTAAAAAAACCAAACAAAGCTCAAATAGCCAGATAAAAGCACATAAGACATTAAAATAACCACAAAAATTCTAAAATAAGCATGAAACCAGGAAAAATCATGTAAAACTTAAAAATAACCATATAAAGTTTAAGATAAACAGAAAAAACCTGAAAAGTCACATTAATTAAAAAAAATAAAAAATGGAGCATTTTTCCTTTTATGCTCCCATTCCAAGTGGAGAAGGTTGCGGATTGGCATCCGAGATGTTATTATCCCCATCTATGGGCCTGGCAAAGGTGTAAGGCCAGTCACTCCAGTAATTACTGTCAAAGGAGTTACCAGATCCACCCACAGCCAGAGCCTGCTCAGGATTATTCTCGAAATTGTTAACAGTTGCCGAAGTGTTAGTCGCCTGATCAAGACAGACACCACTCCAGGAGTTCTTCTGAAGAGTGTTACCCTGAATAGTGGTCAGGTTACTACGTTGAACCAGAATACCACTAACACCATTACCACTAACCTGGTTTCCAATAATAGCAGTATCATTGGAACCTGCTAAAATGCTAATTCCAGTAAAAGTACTGTTAATCACGGAATTAGCAACAACATCAGTTCCCTGACTTCCTACAACAAAGATACCTTCCTGATTACCAGACACAGTGTTTCCACTGACATTGGTTCCAGTAGTCTGGTCCAGACAGATTCCACTCCAGCTATTATTCTCTACAGTGTTAACAGTCACGTTGTTATTGGCACTCCTCTGAATCAGAATTCCACTAACACCGTTACCCTGCACCAGGTTACCCTGCACCAGGTTACCACTACCACCAATAACTGTAACACCAGTGTAGGTGTTTCCAGACGCATTGTTGCTAGTGATGGTGTTTCCAAGACTGTTAGCAAGGAATACTCCTTCCTGATTACCAAACACAGTGTTACCGGTTATGGTGTTTCCATTACTGGTATCCAGGCAGATTCCACTCCAAGCATTACCAGTAACTGTGTTATTGGTTATAGTGTTGTCTGCAGAATTCCAGAACTTAACACCCACGTAGTTTCCACTGATAGTGTTATTCACCAGCGTAACATTACTGGCAGAGTCCAGACTCACACCATTACTGTTAAGCGCACCACTGATATTGAATCCCTGAATCACACTGCCACTACCATTACTGGTTATAGTGAGTACTGGCTGTGAGGCATCTAATGGGATTAGATGAACAACACCGGAAGCAATTAATATTAAACTCTTGCTTAAAACGATGTTTTCAGTGTAAGTACCAGTGTAGAAGGTGATAGTATCACCAGCCAGGGTATTCACATCATCAATCATAGCTTGAATACTGGTGTAAGTTGCGTTGGTCCTGTTGTTAACTATTCCTACCACAGTCACGTTGCCTGAAACAGTCTGACTGTTTGTGGTGGCATTAATAAATCCAGTACCTAAATTAGCCGCAGTAAACACAGCATTGGCCACACCATTAACCGTTCCTGCAGTCATGTGGTCAAAACTACCCAGTAAACTACTAAAGTTCACCACAATACCGTCAGGAATATGTCCACTGGCAGGGTCAATACTAACCACACTAGTTCCATTCCAGATGTTGTTGAAGCTAGCTGTAACAGTAGCATTGTTTCCATTGACAATTGCAGTTGGGTTAACTGTTTCAATCATGTATAACCAGTTACTGTAATCCACACTACCACTAGCAACATAAATCTGGCTTGTAGGATTACTATTTGAACCCCACCAATTATATTCCGCAATTATAGAACCTGCACAGTAAATAACACTACCTTTTGATGCAGTATTGTTTACAAATGAACTGAATAATACATTAAGGGTTTTACTACTAGCTAACTCATGGATTACTCCACCATTAGTTGCTTTATTATTTACAAAAGTACAGTATATGAAAGTGGCAGTACCTTGGATTCTATTATGAATTACACCACCATTACCCGCAGTGTTGTTAGCAAAAGTACAGTCACTTACAGTAGTAATATTACCTGAATTATAAAAGACACCACCGTTACCTGCTGAGTTGTTAGCAAAAGTACAGTTAGTAATAGAAGATATATTGGCTGTATTGTCAATAACCCCACCAATACCTGTACCTACTGTGTTATTTATGAAGGTAGAACTATCTATCAGAATAATAGTTCCCCCATTACTGTTTAAAATAACACCACCACCCGAATTAGCGGAGTTATTAGCAAAAGTACAGTTACTAATAGAAGATATAGTGCCGGTATTGTAAATAACTCCACCATTAGGTGCTTTTCCATTTATTATTGTCAGGTTTGTAATAGAAAGAATTACACCTGGACGAACCATACAAAAATTGCCCAGACCTGCTGCATCTATTATAGTAGTTGTCTGATCATCACCAACAATAATCACACTTCTATTAATATCCAGAGCGTAATTGCCTGTCCCTTTGTAAGTTCCTGCCATTAAATGGAGTGTACCGCCAGAAACAACGTTATTCAATCCCATCTGAATTGTAGCATACGGATTACTGCTTGTTCCAGTTCCACTGGTATCATTACCAGTTGGTGAAACATAAGCATCCCGGAGCTGGACTGTGAGGTAACTGGTTCCGTTATTTGATGATGGCTGGTAGAGTGAGTCACCGGCAAAGCTGGCAGTCAAAGTGTAAGTACCAGCAGTACCTGGTGCGGTAACTGTCACAGTAGCCAATCCATTACTATCAGTGGTGGCAGTGTAACTGGTTCCATTAACTGTTACCGTCACATTCTGACCAGAAAGACCAGTACCATTACCATCTTTTAAAGTAGCAGTCAAATTAGTAGACTCACCACTAACCCCAGTCACATTACCAACCGAAATCACAGTAGCAAGCCGGTTAATAATGTATGAAACTGTCTGACTGTTAGTAGTGGCGTTAATAGCCCCAACAATGTCGTTAGTTGCAGTGAAGGTTATGGTGGCAATACCATTCGTGGTGGTAGCAGTCACCGGACTGAAACTTCCAAGGTCACTGGTGAAGGTAACCAAAGTTCCATCCACAATATGACCACTGGCAGGGCCAATATTAACCACATCAGTTCCGTTCCAGATATTATTGAAACTAACCATCACCACAGCAGTGGTACCGTTAGCAACAGTGGTTGGGACAACTGTTTCGGTCATGTATAGCCAGTTGCTGTAATCTACTGTACCATAAACCTGGCTTGAAGGATTATTATTGGATCCCCACCAGTTATTGGTAGCATTCACAGTACCAGAAGTACGGTAAATAGCACTACCACTAGGCGAAGTGTTATTTACAAATGAACTGAAATGCACCGTAGTGGTACTAGTACCACCATATATAGCACCACCAGAAGTACTTGCTGAGTTACTTGAGAAAATGCAACTTAAAATATTAACTGTTCCACTATTACGTATTGCACCACCATTCTTTGAAGTATTATTAGTGAAACTACAATTAGTTATTGTACTAATAGTAGCTGAATTGGATATAGCTCCACCAGCAGAAACTGCTGAATTATTTATGAAATTACAACCGCTTACTGTTGTGATGATATTATTACCCGCATAATTGAATATGGCGCCACCAATTCCACTACTACTAGTTGCATTATTACCAATGAAAGTGCTGTTAATCACTGAAGTGATATTACCTGCCCTATTGTAAATTGCACCTCCACCCACACTACTACCCGATGCTGTGTTATTGATGAAACTACAGTTATTCAAAGTAGTAATATTTCCATTGTAATTGCAAATAGCACCACCAGAAGGTGCTGTGTTACCAGTGAATATACAACTATTCAATGCAGAAATGGTACCATAATTATTGTAGATAGCACCTCCGCTACTAGATCCACCAGCACCCGTTGCTGTGTTACCCTTGAAAGTACAACCATTCAAAGCAGTAATGGTACCATAATTATTAAATATTGCACCACCTAAACTTGCGGTATTATTGGTGAATGTACAGTTACTCAGGTTCAAATTACCATTATTGTATATTGCAGAATTAACTTTTCCATTTTCAAAGGTTAAATTCACAATTGAAACTGTAACTCCAGAGTTGATGGTGAATATGCTACCCAAACCGGCTGCATCAATTATAGTGGTTGCAGGGTCAGCACCTACAAAATTCACATTTTTACTGATGGTTAAAACATAGTTTCCAGTTCCCGTATAGATTCCAGCCAACAGGTGTACTGTACCACCAGAAACCACATTTTCCATTGCTTTCTGAATAGTAGCATAAGGATTACCTTCTGAACCATTACCAGTTACGTCATTACCTGTAGTTGACACATAAGCATCATTCAGGAAGACAGAAATAAGGTTTGTCTGGGTAAAGGTGTTGTTTCCTGCAGAATTAGTTGCGGTCAGGGTCACAGTGTAAGTACCCGCACTGGTGTAAGTGTGTGTGGGGTTCTGTTCTGTGGATGTGGTGTTGTCACCAAAGTCCCATAACCAGCTAGTTGGAGAGTTGCTGGAAGTATCATTAAATTGTACAGTTAAAGGAGCAGCACCAGTGGTAGCATTACTGGTGAAACTAGCCACTGGAGGAGTGGCTATGGTTATATTATAGGTTTGACTGTAATCAGGACTCCAGTTACCCGCAGCATCCACCGCCACGTAACGCAGAGTAATTGATGTATTTACCTCAAATGGGGTAGAGTAAACCACTCTTGTACTGCTATTTTTAGGATCCGTACCATCGGTAGTGAAATAAGTCGTGGTGTTAGTATCCAGGTCCACCGTGGTCAGGGTTACACTCTGGGTACTGTTGAAGTTCCCACCTTCAGGATTAACAGTCACTGTAGGTATAGAGGAGTCTATAACATAAGTCTTGTTGTACCGGCTACTCCCCACACCACCAGTATTCACCGCTGCATAGTTCAAGTTTGTGGTGGTGTTGATTGGAATCGGGTTGGAGTAGGGAACCCGGTTACTGTTACTGGCGTTAGTGGGGTCACTACCATCAGTAGTGTAATAAATAGTGCTCCCAGGTTGATCACTGGTTAAAGTCACGGTTTGAGTAGTGTTATAAATTCCAGCATCAGGTGTAGCTGTTACGTTTGGTGCTGTGTTGTTTAAAACAGTGATATAACTAGTGGTAATGATTGTGTTGTTACCTGCACTGTTGGTAACAGTTAAAGTAACTGTGTATGTTCCGGGTGTTGTGTAGGTGTGTGTTGGGTTCTGTGCTGTTGAAGTAGCTCCATCACCAAAGTCCCAGAACCAAGTGGTAGGATTGTTGCTGGAAGTATCCATAAACTGCACGTCTAAGGGTGCTGTGCCACTGGTTGCATTTGCAGTGAAACTGGCCACAGGTGCTAAATCCACACCCTGTACCGTATATCCACTGTCACCACCGGTGTGGCTGTTGGTCATTATAATACCAGTTCCGTGGTTACTAGCTGAGTACCAGCCGTAAACATTGAAGACCGCAGTATTATTAGCAGTTAATCCCGTGAATGTATAATTTACCTGAATTGCCCCGTTATCAATTAATGAAGCATAATTTGATGGATTCAATGCACCAGCATAAAGGTCAATGAACATGATCAGGAACGTGCTATTAGTATCGCTCATGTTCTGACCCTCATAAATCGGATAAGGGTAACTACTGCACAATTTGTAATAAGAACTGTAAATCAAATCACTCTTATCAAAAGTCTCATTCACAGTAGCAGTCGAATAAGTCAAATTATCCGTAGCAAAGTTGTTACCAACTGCAGGTACATTCATAGTCCAAGTGTAACCATTGGAAGTGACATGTACAGTAAAATCATCAGATATCGTACCGTTTATAGCCAGCATCAAAATGGCCTCAGGCATAGTAGGCTGACCACCACTAAAAGTGATGTAAAATGTACCACTCTGATCAGTAGTAGAAATTAAATTATAACTACTGTTTGTTGATGAGATATGGATCGGGTTTAAACCCCCACCATCCTGCCTGAAAGACACAAAGTATGAGTCAGGCACGTAGATGTAGGTTATTCCAGCACCATTAGATGCCACAACACCGTTCTGCACATCATACTTCACACCATTATCATTGGCCACGTATATATTGGTACCACGATAATTGGCAAACTGAGTCACATTGTTCAAAACACTGATATAATTGCTCTTAATAATGGTATTGTTACCATCAGCGTTTGAAGAAGCTAAACTCACTGTATAATTACCCACTGCAGTGTAGGTATGAGTTGGATTCTGTTCGGTGGAAGTTCCATTATCACCGAAATCCCAGCTCCAGCTGGTAGGACTACCAGAGGAAGTGTCATTAAACTGGACAGTAACATTATCCACTCCCCAGTTATCATCCGCAGTGAAATTGGCTGAAGGGGTTGCTGCACTAACAGCGCCCGTCATCAATATGCAAAAAAATAATGCAAGTATAATAAATATTACGGATTTATTCCTGTATTTTAGCATTTATCCTCCCTTTGTTTTTATTTTAAACTGATTTTTTAATTAATTATTAACATTTTAACGACAATATGTCAAAGATAACAAATTTGCCCATCGAGTAGACTATTGTAAATTATCGAACATTAAATATAAACATATCGATCGGAAGGCTACTTCTGATAGTGAAAATCAAACCACAAAAAAGGAAATATGAAGATCTCAAAACTTCCATAATCAAAAAATAAGATCAAATAACACATAATAAGTTACTGAAATTATTTGAAACAACTATTTTCGTGAAAAAGTAGATAATTAACCTTTTAGTAAAAATAAATTCGACTTACCTAACTTAATCACACCCTTAATTGGATGTAAGTGGAACCGGGAAAACATGAAAAATACTAGTTAAATGGATAAATCCTACACGAAATACACGTAAAAATGTTCAATACGCAAAAAATGAGCAACCATCAGAATAGGGATAAAAAAATGTTAATAAAAAAATTGGGATTCTCCAGAATTTTTCTAAGAGAAATTTAGTAAGATATACCATACCATAATGGTGAATGAGGCCCTACCGTCAATTTAATTTGGGGATGCGCATCAGTAACGTTATTATCACCATCAATTACCCTGGGGTCATTAGAATCCCAGTCACTCCAGTAGTTACCATCAAAAGAGTTACCATATCCACCCACTGCCAGGGCCTGTTCAGGGTTGTTCTGGAAGCTGTTGACAGTGACCGTAGTATTAGTTACCTGATCCAGACAGACACCACTCCAACCATTATCCTGCAGAGTGTTACTCTCAATATCAGTCTGGTTACTGTTTTGAACCAGAATACCGGTAAATCCACTGCCACTTTCAGTGTTACTGGTGAGATTGTTATTCTGGGAACCATTTAAAACACTAATACCAGTGAAAGTACTGTTAGCTACCGAATTACTTGAAATAGTATTGTCCTGACTGTGGACAGTGAATATACCTTCCTCATTTCCACTCACAGTGTTCCCAGTGATGATGATTCCATTGGCTGAATCTAGACAGATACCACTCCAGCCGTTATTCTGGATCGTGTTACCAGTTATATTGTAGTTTATACTCTTCTGAAGTAAAATTCCACTCACACCATTATTATGGGCTGTGTTACCCTGTATCAGGTTTTCACCACCATTGATTGCTGTAATTCCAGTGTAAGTGTTGTTGTAGGCGTTGTTATTGTTGATAGTGTTTGCTGAACTGTTTGAAAGGAATATTCCTTCCTGGTTGAGTAAAACCGTGTTTCCACTGATGGTGTTATGGTTACCTTTATCCAGGCAGATTCCACTCCAGGAGTTGCCAGTAACTGTGTTGCTGGTTAAGGTGTTGTTTTCAGAGTTTGAAAGCTGTATACCCACATAATTTCCAGTTATGGTGTTGTTGGTTAAGGTTACGTTGTTTGCAGAGTCCAAGTTCACTCCGTAACTATTCAAAGCCCCATTAATGTTGAATCCCTGAATCACACTGCCACTTCCGGCACTATTAACCGTGATTACTGGGTGGGAATCATCTAGAGAAGTTAAATTAACCACACCTAAGGCGGTTAATATTAAACTCTTATTCAGAACCAGGTTTTCAGTGTAATTCCCGGGGCCAAAGAGGATGGTGTCCCCATCAAGGGTGTTAACATCATCAATCATGGATTGGATTGAGGTGTAAGTTGCGTTGGTCCTGCTGTTAACAATAGACCCTAAAACATGGATGAGATCACTTTTTACAACTGTGAAGTAATCGGTACCATTTTCAAAGGTTAAACCTACCGTGTAGTTCCCGGGATTATTGTAAGTCCATGTGGGATTTTCTAGGTTACTATCTATGATTCCATCATAGTTGAAATCCCATGACCAGTTTAGTGCGTTAGCTATATTTGGTGCCTTGAATTGCACTGTTAATGGGCCAATTCCATTAGTTGGTGTAGCACTAATATTCATGGGGTAACTGGTTCCTGAACCCCCTCCATGAATAACACTGGCCACATTAATAATGGAATCACCCAGATCTAAAGGACAATAAGCAGTCCCGGCTACATTATAGGGTGTTGCCCCTCCCTGATGATAATAATCATACACTGAAACCAGTGATAAAAATTTCACAGAACCTTCAAGGAGTGTTATTGGACCTGATGCATCTGGAAGAACTTTACATGCTATAATTAATGATTTATCAGAGCTCCTCCCATTTGCCAGCATTTCACCTATTGTCCATATACCGGTAAGTGGATCATAACCCATCAGTCTATCCGGTGCAGTAGTGGAAATGTACTGTAACCCTGCGGGTATTGGAGCATATATCGTCACGTTTTCCCAATCTGAAGAACCAGTATTTACCGGATTGATATGGATGTAAACCGTGTCCCCGGGATTGACTGTGCTTCCTTCAGATTCAAAATAAGCCCCTAACTGTCCACTGAAACCGGGTGGCCATGCATAAGCTCCACCTATTATAGAAATAAAAAAGATCACAGAAATAAGAGAAAATGATAATTTACTGTTAATTCCCATTTTAACCTCCCTTAAAATCCACAGTAAGATAAATTGATAATAAAGTGGATCGATTAGATATGATTTTGTGAAATGATTATTTAAACATGTCGATTAATAAGGGGAGATTATAATAATTACAATTTGATATTGTTTTGAATTTAAAGTAATAAAAATGGGATTTAGGAGAATAAATTTTTTAAAAATTTATCCCCGGTTTACAACTTTCATAACCCCATATTCTTCTTCCACAAACAAGACCATTTTTCCACCAATGGGGCATGGTTTTAGCTTTTTATCTTCCTCATTTTCAATGAGTCCACTGGTTATTTTAACTCCTTCCAGTGAATAGATGGCATCTATCCCTGAACGCAGGAGATCCTCAGCAGTTTTAGACCCTTTAATCTGCTTGTCACCTATCAGGAGGCATCGACCATCGTTTCCACTGGCAGCCAGACCTATACCGGCCACTGCACCTATAACCCCATCTTCAGTTCCACCCAAACCTTCAAGGCGGATTCCAAGGTTCCGGGCAAGGTTCCGGGCCATTCCCTGGTTGAGGATGTTGCGCTTGGCATCCTGGCCAAAGGCAACTATGGCTGGTGTAATCTGACTTTCATGGGCCACAGCAAGGCCTGGGTCACTTCCCTCAATAAAGTCGTCCATCATTTCAGTTTTAACCGCCTCAAATATATCATTCACGCGTTCTATTCCCAGGTCTTTGATCTGGATCACAGAACAGGTGTTATGGGTGGTGTAAGGGATGTCCGGGTGCTTGTAAAGCTGGTGTCTGGTTACGCAGTGTATGGGGAATTCCCCTGAAATATTTTGGGCAATGGTTCTTGATAGCTGTCCAGTTCCCCGTGAATCCGGGTTGTCTGTATCGTCCAGGCAGGCATAGATCATAATTTTTAGCTCCTTTTATTTTAGTTTAAATGTGAAATGATTTTAAAATTCCACTTGATTTTAAAATTTTATAGATTTTTTAATATTCGTATGGTTGAAATTAAGTATTGTTGAAATTAAGTATTGTTGAAATTAAGTATTGTTGAAATTAAGTATTCACCTTTTTGCAGGCATTTCACCAATTTTTTCATCCTTTAATTTTTCCCTTAAAAATATATCAAAGTCTGTGAACCTGGATGCCAGACCCTTGTAATGGGGAAGATAGGCCTCGTAGAAGGTTATCCGCTCTGGATCTATTCCAGCATCCTGTGCCCCTCTTTTTAACTCCCCTACCTTTTCGTTGAGTTTTTCCTTCATCATGCTTCCAGAGGCATTTCCATTACCATCACTTAAAAACACTCCTCTGGCACCGTTATTCAGGGCGTGTATCATGTGTTCGGATTTGAGTCTTAAAATTGAGGGTACCGGGATGATCCTAATTGTTGAGGGGTATTTCTGTCGGTTTGCGCCGATGTTGTCTGCTGCAACATAGGCTATTTTTTTATCCAGGAATGCCAGGATTTTTTCTCCATCACCTTCCAGGTGTCCGTCTATCCTGGCAGTTAACTCATCATCATCTGATCCTAAGAGAGTTATTGCACCTTCCTGGCATCTGGTCAGGCACTCACCACACCCGGAACATGCTGCGGGGTTCACCCTGAGCAGGCCTTCCTCCATGGTTATGGCACCCATAAGACAGTTTTCAAAGCATTCCATGCACTTATCACATTGGTCAGTGTTTATCACAGCATATTCTGGTTCGATTATGATTTCTCCCTGGTTTAACAGTTCCAGGGCATTGGATGCTGCTGATCTGGACATGTTTATGGAGTCTGTGATGTCCATAGCTCCCCTGGCAGTTCCAGAAACATATATTCCAGGGACCGTGGTCTGGGTTGGCTCCATTTTGGGATGTTTTTCCTTTACAAAGAGTTCTGGTGTGAGGCTGACCCCCAGTGTCTCTTCTATTTTTTGTATATCTTTGGAGGGTTTAAGTGCGCAGGATAGGACTACCATGTCTGTTTCAATGTCCATTATTCCCCCGCCAAGGGTGTCTTCAACCCGGGCAGTTAACTGGCCATCCTCACGCCTAATTTCTGCAACTTTCCCCCTGATGAATCTCAGGGATTTTTCACCCTTTTTCTGGGTTTCGAAGTAGTAATTTTCATAGGTTCCTGGTGTTCGGATATCTGTGTAGCATATGAAGATTTGTACATTTTTAAAATGGTTTATTATGTAATTCGAGTGTTTTATGGCGGTGGTGCAGCATATGGTTGAGCAGTGCGGGTATGATCCTGGTTTTCTGTCCCTTGAGCCAACGCACTGTATCATAACTATTCTTTGAGGTTTTTCACCGGTGGATGGTAACTCCAGTTTTCCTGAGGTGGGGCCGTTTACTGCCAGTATTCTGGCCAGTTCCATCTGGGTGATCACTTCAGGGTATTTTGAGTAGCCAAACTCCTCTTTTCCTGCAGGATCCAGTTCTTCATGTCCGGTGGCAATTACCACTGCCCCTACATTTACCTGTCTTTCATCAGTCATTCTATCCAGATCAATGGCACTGGCAGGGCAGATATCCATGCAGGTACCACATTTAACACAGTTTGCAGCATCGATGGCATATGATGAGGGGATGGCCTGTGCAAATGGTTTGTATGCTGCGGTGCGTGTGGATAAACTGGCGTTCCATTCATCTGGCACTGTTAAATTACAAACCCTGGAGCACTCCCCACAGGAGGTGCATAGATCCTCATCAACAAATCTGGGCCCTATAGACACATCCACGGTGAAGTTTCCATTAGTTCCACTGAAACCGGTTATTTGTGATTGTGTGAGGATTTCTATGTTATTATTTGCTGCCACTTCTCCCATTAAAGGTCCCAGGGAGCACATGGCACATTCTTCACTTAATGTTTCTGATGAGAATACTTTTCCAATTTTTACCATGTTACCCCCAATGGTGGGTGCTTTTTCAACCAGATATACCTTGAAGTTCTGACTGGCCAGTAGCAGTGATGCAGTTATGCCTGAAATACCTCCACCAACTACCAGGACGCTCCTGGATACTGGGACCTTCAGTTTGTTACGTGGGTTTGCTGCCTTAATTGCACGGGTTGATGATCGGATTATGTCCCCTGCCCTGCTAGTGGGTTCAGGGTCTTTATCCACCCAGGCGCACTGTTCCCGGATATTGGCAACTTCCACCATGTACTTATTAAGCCCGGCATCTTCTGCACACCTGCGGAATGTGTTCTCATGGAATTTTGGTGAACAGGCAGCAATAACAACTCTATCAAGATTTAATGTCCTGATTTTCTCTTTTATTATCTCCTGCCCATCGGTGGAGCAGAGGTAAGGGTTTTCTTCTACTGTTACTGCGTCTTCACTGATTTCGGTTTTCAACTTTTGAATATCAACTTCATCAGAGATATTCCCCCCACATTGGCATATGAATATTCCACACCGGTCCTTCAATGTTTATCCTCCCTGAATATTTTTTCAAGGAGGGGTTCAACTGGAACCACGTGCATGTCTACTCCCACCTCACAGGGATCTTCTCCAAGTAGGAGTGAAATTAATTCAGATATGTATAAAACCGGCACCCCTTGAGTGATCATTTTATCCGGAACTGACGTTTGATCAGGGATAGGCTCTGAAACTTCACCAGAAACAAACTGTTCACCAGAATCTGACCCTAAAACTTCACCCAGATCTGACGGTTCACCAGAAACTGTCTCGTTAAGTTCACTTAAAGCTGATTCCTGATAGTATTCCAGGTTAAATGTACAACCAGGACACTGTGTTACTATTAAATCAGGTTTTACCTGGTAAATACTCTGTAACTTTTTAGCAGCTATCTCACGGGAGTATTCCGGGTTGTAAAGGGAGTTATGGAGTCCTCCCCCACAGCATAGAAACTTTTCTGAGTATTCTATTACTTCGCAGTCAAATTTTTTCAATATATTGTCCAGAACTGTGGGGTTTTCAAAGGTCCCTGATGTAACATCCTGGAAGAAGAATTTGGTATACTGGCAACCGTGATGGGTGACCACCCTTAGCCCTGAAAGTGAAGCAACCGCGTGTTGGACTATTTCATCAATTCTAGCCAGGAAAACATCGGATATGTGGCTGATCTCTGGACTGTAATCATACTCCAGACCTAAATCATGGAAAATTTCTTTTATTTTCCCTTCCACATCCTTTTCTTTGGAAATTAACTTTTTACTATGTTTAAGATTGTTATATGAAGTGGGGCAGACACATACAACGTTTTTATTCTCATCAGCTGCTGCTAATGATAGGTTACGTGCATTTAACGCCAGGTTGGTTTCAATGGGCACCACTCCCTTGAAGAATCCGAATCCGGTGCAGGAGGATTGGGCAGGATCATCGGTGTAGTCGGCACCGATCTTATCCAAAATAGATTTAACCGCAATTTCAATACCCGGGTAAATGGAGCCTGCAATGCAGCTTTTAAAGAGGTAGTAATTATTCTGGGGTACTGGAACTGGATCATTCATGTTGATCCTCCGGAAGGTCCATCAATTTGACTTTCAGCTTTCCATTACCCCTGGAACTGGTAGCTTTTTCCTTGAACCCCGTGGATTCCATTATGGTTCTTATCTGGTGCATTGCATCTTCTGGTAGGGGGATGATCCGAGCATCATCAGTTTCAAATCCAAGTTTCCGCCTTTTGAATTTGTTTTTTTGAGCATTCCTGTGCGTTTGCTCCCCGAAACCTTTTAAAAAATCATCACCCAGTGTTTCTGGTAGGAAAGATTCTCCCTTCTGGTATAGGTTTCTTTTAATCTGCTCTTGTAGCTCTAAAATTTCTGGTGGTGCCTGCATATTTTTAACTGAATCTGACTGGATGGCCAGCACCCCCAGGCCGGCTTTGCAGTTTCTAGGACACCTGGCCCGGCAGGAGTAGCACTGGCTGCATTTCCATATAATTTCCCTGAATTCATCCGAATCAATATCCAGAAGCATAAATTTTCTCATGAAGTTACGTGGATTGAACCCTGGGTAGATATGAGCAGATGGGCAGCTCGCAGTGCAGCGTCCGCATTGAATGCATTTTTTGTATCCGCACTTTCGAAAAAGAAGGTTATTGAATTTCAACTTCTTTCCCATTTTTATACGCTTTATACTTCCATTTGAACTGGATTTGGCGTGTTTAATTTCTTGCATTTATTATCTCTTTAAATTGATTGCTCAGTGTAATAAAATTGATATTGCCGGTGCAATTTTAGATATGCGAAGACGAATTATATACCTATTGGTGGTGGTTAATTTAAGCCTCTGTTGGCACACCACACGCCATACGTTTATAAACTCAGATCGCATAGAATGGAATATTCAATAAAATTTATCTAATGGGATTGTCATGAAGAATCAGAAAATTATCATCATTGCAGTTATTGCAATAGTAGCCATCCTGGGAGTATTAGCCTACCTCAATTACTACCAGGATTCAAATTTCAACGGGGGGCAAATCACAGATATGGCCGGGAGAACGGTGGATGTGCCTGCTGATATTAATAAAACGTATTCAAGCGCAGGTTCCGTTACCATAATCCTGTATATGCTTGCCCCGGATAAGATGATTGGCTGGAACTCCCTGAATGGGACGCAGAATTACATGCAGGCTCAGTACAAAAACCTCCCCATACTGGGAGGGGGTCAGAGCCAGGGCAATAATGCCAACCTTGAAAATATAATATCAAACAACCCTGATGTGGTATTTACCGGTCACAGCGGTGGAAACGACACAATTAACAGGATGCAACAGAAATTTGGTTCAATTCCCGTGTTGGATGTTGAGGGAGATAACAACCTCACCAGTCTGGATTCTGCAATTAAATTCATGGGCACCGTGCTCCATGTGCAGTCTCAATCCAATGACCTCATCAGTTTTAATGATAAGATGTTAAATCAGGTTAAAGGTGTTGCTGATTCCATACCGGACTCTGAGAAAAAGAAAGTTTATTATGCACGGGGTGATGATGGTTTAACAACCTTTGCTCCTGGTTCTCCCAACGTACAGCTCATAACCCTTTGTGGTGGAAAAAATGTTGTGGAAGCTCCGGTCTCCAATGGGGGAATGGGAGTTTCCATGGAATCAGTTTTGAACTGGAATCCGGATGTGATTATCACCAGCAGCTCCCAGTTTTACAGCAGTGTTTATTCCAACTCCGCCTGGCAGGGTATCAATGCAGTTAAAAATAAACAGGTCTATTTAACACCCCAGGACCCGTTCAACTGGTTTGAAAGCCCACCAGGTGCAAATACAATTATTGGAATACCCTGGACTGCCAAGGTACTGTACCCGGATAAATTCAGTAATATAGATCTAAATAGCCTTACAAAGGAGTTTTATTCCAAATATTATCACTATAACCTGACTGATAGTGATGTGTCTAACATAATAACTTCTTCCGGACTCAAGTCATGAGATTTGAGTCCATAAACCACTGAAGAAATTAGTCCATAAAAAAACTGAGTACGACAGAAAGTGGGTTATTTGGGGGAAAAGATTGAAAAATGAGGAATTTGATTCAAATACTCCCATCCCACTTTAATTTCTTTTTTTGTTTAGAAAAAAATGTTTAAAAATAAAGTTTTAGAAAAAAAGTTTTAGAAAATAAAGTTTTATTTAAATCAAAAATTGAATTATCTTTTTAATCCCTGTTAATTGCTTGGTAAACTCCTTTTTCACCAGTTACAAATAATACAACCTCTCCATTGATTGAAGAGGGCTTTACAGGTTTATTTTCAACTCCTGAAATAATTCCTTCCGTGATTATCCTCCCGTCCAGGGTTAATATTCTATCAACCCCTTCCTCCATAAACTTCCAGACTGGTTGTTGGCCTTTAAGTTTTCTTATATGACCTATCTGTAGGAACCTGCCATCATCATGAGTTGATGCGAGTCCAATACCTGCCATTGCCCCTATCATACCAGTTCCATTTGTGCCCATTCCTTCTACCGGGATGTTAGAATTTTTAGCAAGGTTGAGGGCTGTTTTTTTACTTAAAATCCTGCATTTAGCATCCTGGCCAAATGCTACCAGTGCCTGTGTGACCTGGTCCTGGTGGGCAACAGCCAGTCCAGGGTTGCTGCCTTCATTGAAGTTATCAAGCATTATGGTTTTAACTGACTCAAAAACATCACTGGCTTGTGATTTTTCATCCACATCCAGGTGGATAACCACCCCAAAGTTGTGTAAAGAAGCAGGGATATCTGGATGCTTGTAAAACTGGTGCCGGGTCACTCCGTAAATGGGGTATTTGCCCTGAAGTTTACCTGCGATCTGACGGGCGAATTTCCCGGTTCCCACGGATTCTGAGTTTCCTGTGTCGTCAATTCCTATAAAAATTGTCATTTGAATCGTGTTAGTATATGGATTTAGACCTTAATACAATCAAGGAACATCTTAACCTACAACCAAGAACATCTACCCCTGAAAGAATTAAGTTTTCGAAAAAAAGGAATTGAAGCAAAGAATTTATGCTTCAATTGTGTCAGGCACTGGTTACCATTATCATTTCTCCAGTTTTTGGATCCTTATACACCGTCCCTGCAGGGGTTAAACCCGTAGTAGAGGTGGAAGTTGTGTTTTGAGGAGTTAGATTAATGGTTTTGCCCACTTTAATATCCACCGTGTTTTCCTGAGGGGTGGAATTCATGAAGATGATAATGAATATCAAAAACCCCACTGCCAAGACCAGCATACAGTCCACCATGTTCACGGCATAGATCATGGGGTCTATTTCCTCATCTGAAGACAGGATTTTCTTCCGTTTTTTCATCATCCTTTTTTTTAACATTATTAGATCTCCAGAATTTATGAAATCTCCAGGATTGCATCTACCAAGGTTTCTAAGTCTGAGATATCCTCTTCGTACCATCTACGCCTGATTTTTGATACGATGAATGCTACAGCAGCCGATGCCATACCCAGTACCGCTGCATCAAATGCAGTTAAGAGGTGCTGTGCCAGGCTCTGGATATCTCCCACTCCTAGAGCAGTAAGCCCCGGGCCTAAAGGAATTAACGTTCCCATGAGACCAATTGCAGGGGCAATTTTAGCAATGATATCAGTTTTTTCCAATTTTTTAGATGCAATTAGGTTTTCATCCTCAACCATCTTAATGGCCAGGGATTCTCTGAATTCTTTACTTACATCCGAACTTTCAAGTAAGGTTTTAAGAATTTCTTTATGAGTTTTGGGAATTTCACCGGCTTCAATCACCCTGATTAATTCATCAGGATTATTCCTGCCCTTCAATGAAACTATTTGGCCAATTAATTTCTTAAAATCAGTTTTAGAATTTCTCCTCTTGTAGTATTCTGCAATTAGAATGCCCAGGTTTATGAGGGCATATATGAAAAATATGGAAAGTACTGCCATTACCGGTATGAGCAGGGTTTGTGTAATTCCGTGCAGTGTGCTGTTGAACAGATCATAGAATGAAGATGTTGCCATTTGACCACCATTTTGATTTACATTGCGTTTAGTTGAATTGATTTTAAATAGCTGAAAGTGTTGGTTCCAATTATAATCAGAATATAATCAGAACTAGTTAAATAAAAATATCATGAGCTAAAATTTTAACCTATTTAACCTTTAAAACTCCACATGTATAATTTTACCATCTTCCCAGTCCACAAATTTAGTTTATCTCTCCCTTCTAATTCCATAGAAGTAACCTGCAACTATCATACCCACTATCAGGAGTATGGCCAACATGTACCATGGTACTTCATTGGAATTACCTGAATCTTGGCTAACTTCATAGGCTTTTTGACCTCCGCTTCCCCCTGAATTGAGGTTTTGAAGAGGGTCTTTGGCCTCTCCAGATGTCAAATTATCCAAAGCCTCACTTAACAGGGTGTTACCTGGAACATTGAACAGATTAGTACCAGTACCATTTGTAACACCTGCAGTACCATTTCCAGGCCCATTATCAGGCCCAACACCAGGCCCCCCAGTAACCTCAATATAATTGGTTTTAGTCAGAGTGGATGAGCCTGCTTCATTGGTTATGGAAAGCGTTACAGTGTAATTCCCAGGTTTTGTGTAAGTATGAGATGTGTAAGCAGTTGCTGGGCTGGATTCAGTTATGGTTTGCCCATCACCAAAATCATAGGTACGTGATACTTCATAGTAATGATTAAACTTGAACTCGTCTGTGAATTGAACACTTAAAGGTGATTCACCACTTGTTGGGGTGGCGTAAAAGTCAAAATTTGGATGTTGAGCAGGATCAACTTTCAGGACATTCATACTAGAATCACCGAAGTCAAATGGTAAATTTACAGTACCTGCCACCTGATAGTGGGTGATATTTCCACCGTTATGATAGTAATCATAAACTGATTCTAGTGATAGGAATTTCACTGAACCTTCAGATAATCTAATTTGACTGGGTGCGTCTGGTAAAACCTCACAGGTAATAATTAATGTTTTATCAGAACCCCTTCCCATTGCCAGCATTTGATATACGTTCCATACGCCTGTTGAAGGATCATAGTCCTGTAATCTCCGATCAGGGACTACATGGGAGACGTATTTCAATCCTGTTGGTATTGGGGCGGATATCACCACATTTTCCCAATCTGACTCTCCGGTGTTTATGGGATTAACATGAATGTAAACCAGTTCACCAGGATAGACCGTGCTCCCCTCATTTTCAATCCATGCCCCTAATTCTCCTGAAAAACCCGGAGGCCATGCAAACACAGGGGATACAGCTGAAAGTAATATTATTACTGCCATTACTGGAAAGATTAATTTGACACATCTCATTTTATTACCTGTTCATTCAAATTCAATTCTTTTATAATATTGCTGACCCAGTTATATACATGTTTATACATGTCGCAAAATACTATTTAAATAGTATAATATGTATTAAAATGGATTTATTGCTAATTTTTAATAAAAAATGAAATTTTAAGAACTAAAAACACCAAAAAATATTCAGATTTAATTAGTATCCCCAGGATATTCATATTATTCTTTAGTATCTAAAATCGCAGCGTAAAAAATCTCCTGTCGATATGATTTAAACCCCTTTTTTATTTTTCATGTTACAGGGGAAAGTAGCATAATTTGTACATAAAAAAATCAGTGCAATAACCACCGAGAATAAAAAATCACCAAACCAAAAAAAGTCCCACATGATAAAAAATCAATATATAACCCTGAAATTAACCCTGAGATAAAAAATCACCACATAAATCCCACAGGATAAAGAATCAATACGTAGTCCATGGGATAAAAAAATCACCACATAAGTCCTGTTATCCTCAAAAAAAAGAAAGGAGTTTATTTAAATGGTGTGGCTGCAGGATAGTTGTCCACATTGGAACCGCCGTCTATAGACCTTGGATCACTGTTACTCCAGTCGCTCCAGTAGTTACCAGTACTACCATCATCATAACTGTTTGTTCGGTTATCATAGGCCTGTTCAGGGTTGTTTTCAATATTATTCATTGTTACTGTGGTGTTATTTGCCTGATCAAAGCACAACCCACACAAACCATTGTCTCTTACTGTGTTAAACTGTACTGTATTCTGGTTACTGTTCTGCACCAGAATTCCATTGAATCCATTACCACTCACTGAATTTCCAGAAACCACATTGCTCCCAGACCCACCTAAGATACTAACTCCCGTGAAAGTGCTGTTAACCACCGTATTGTTCCGAATCATGTTTCCCATTGCATTATTAGCAATAAAAATCCCTTCCTGATTACTGGTCACAATATTAAATACAACTGTACCAGTAGATTGATCCAGACAGATACCACTCCAACCATTGTCTCTTACTGTGTTAAACTGTACTGTATTCTGGTTACTGTTCTGCATCAGAATTCCATTGAATCCATTACCACTCACTGAATTTCCAGAAACCACATTGCTCCCAGACCCACCTAAGATACTAACTCCCGTGAAAGTGCTGTTAACCACCGTATTGTTCCGAATCATGTTTCCCATTGCATTATTAGCAATAAAAATCCCTTCCTGATTACTGGTCACAATATTAAATACAACTGTACCAGTAGATTGATCCAGGCAAATACCACTCCAACCATTACTCTGCACAGTATTTTCAGAAATTACATTACCAGCACTTCTTTGAACTAAAATTCCACTGACACCATTACTCTGGATGTTGTTTCCCTGTATGCTGTTTAACCCACCACTAATTGTGGTTGATCCAGTGTATTTGTTGTTGGAAAGTGTGTTACTGTAGATGGTGTTCTGAGTACTGTTGGATAAAAATATTCCTTCCTGATTACCAGTTACATTGTTTCCTGTGATGATGTTTCCATTACTGGTGTCCAGACAAATACCACTCCAACTATTACCAGAGATATTATTATCGATTATTGTATTGTTAAGGGAATTCCAGAGGTCAATACCCACCAGATTACCAGTTATAGTGTTATTAGTAATATTAACATCATTTACAGCATTCAAACTAATACCATAAATGTTTACCACCCCATTTATGACAAATCCCATGACACTAGTTCCAGAAGCAGCTCCGGTAAGTATACTGATTACCGGATCGATACAATTGCCCACTAAAATAGCACTATCACCAAAAAGGTTTATTCTTTTGGTGATTTTTAGTGAAGTGTCATTATAAGTTCCATTGGTAACATAAATGGTTTGATTCTCATTAATAACATCGATAGCTGCCTGAATAGTCTTTTTTGGTCCAACTGTTCCATTGCTAAATAATGGTATGGGACTGGTACCATCAAAACTATCGTTACCATATTCTACATTAACGTATAGGTTGTTATCATGTGTCCTGATGGTGAGATCCAGGGTCTGGAAACGGAACTGGGCTGTGACATGAGCAAACCCCACACTTCCATCAGAAGTGAGTGTAATGGTTGCCACACCATTTTCAATGTTTTGAAGGGAATTATTGCCATTATTTAAGATGCCCCCACTCAAAATACCCCGATCAGTGCTGAAAATTACTGAAAATAACAGGAAATTAACTGTTAAATTTCCATAAGCTGGATCAGTGGAGTTTATTGTAGAACCATCATAAATATTGTTGAAATTGGCAAATATCTGAGAGGTTTCACCATTTGTAATGGAATAATCACTGGCAGATGAGGTCATGTATATCCATGGACTATATAACACACTAGCATCTACTTGGCCTGTTTTTGGTCCAGAATTTTGACCCCACCAGTTATACCTGGCATCAATGGGATTATTTAAACTGTAAATTTCACTAGAACTAATATAAGGATTATTTTCTATGATGGAATATCTCATAGTCAGAGTACTTGTTCCAGCTGAAGCAATTCCACTGCCCGCGGATGCAAAATTACGAGTTATTATTGAGTTTTTCACCAGGGTCTGGCCAGTGACAAACATACCCCCACCATTATTAATAGCATCATTATCAGTTATAATACAATTATCTACAGTTAACCCCCCATTACTGTAAATTCCTCCCCCATTACTGGTACTGTGACCATATCTAATGGTAAAGTTTGCAATGGTTACATCATCAACATCAGTAATATATAATGCTCGTCCATTATTGTTAGCATCAATAATGGTAGTAGCAGGATCCTCACCAACCAAATTAAGATTTTTACCAATGGTCAAATGTTCATAATAAGTTCCACTCGCCACGTGTATGGTACCATTCTCCCCCACCACATTAATTGCTGCCTGAATAGTCTTCATAGGCCCCCTAGTCCCATTAATATAGATAGGACTGGTTCCATCCCATGTATCATTTCCAGTTAAATAATTTACATAACGATCATCATAATCATGTCCAGGAGTTGTGTTATTGTAGTTTGGATTATCCATTTGTATGATGACATTTAGTATTTGTGAGTCTAACTGCGCAGTTACATTGGCAAAACCTGATCCTTCATCACCAGTAAGGGTGGTGATGGCTATGCCGTTTACTGTATTTTGGGTTGTAATTTTACTTCCATCCAAACTACCTAAATCTGTGGTGAAAATCACCGGGCAACCATCGGGAAGGTGACCCTCAGCAGGATTTATGTCCCATAAATATTCAATATAACGTCCGTCACAAAGATAGTTGAAATTGGCGTTTAACTGGCAAGTTGATCCGTTAACCATCAATGTAGAGTTAGTGTCAAAATTCATGTACAACCATGGACTGTAAGTAATATTTCCATAGATCTGTCCTTCCTGAGGGCCGCTGTTTTGTCCCCACCAGTTATATCTGGCATCAACTGTGCCACTGGCAGGGTAGATTTCATTTAGAAGACCAGCATTATAAATTCTGGAGTATCTGACAGTCAAATTATCTCCGATAAAGTAAACACCAGCCCCTTCCCAGGCTACATTTTCATTTATGATCGAGTTATTTATTAAGGTAGTGCCGGCTGCATATAACCCCCCTCCAAAATCCCCGCTATTTCCTGTTATGATTGAGTTATTTATCGTGGTAGTGCCCGTTGTGTATATTCCTCCACCATAACCCTTACGTTTCCCACCAACAACGTTTCCACTAATGTTACAATTATTAATAGTCAAATCCGCATCACTGTAAATTCCCCCACCATACATACTATCATATCCATTGCAGAGGGTGAAATTCTCAATAGTGACGTTACTGTCAGTTGTAATATATAAAGGCCTCCCTAAAGCATTAGCATCAATAACAGTATTATAACGATTCTCCCCAACCAGATTCAGACTCCTATCAACCGTAACTAATTCATAATAGATTCCATTGGCCACATTAACAGTGCCATTCTCATCAACTGCATTTATTCCTGTGTTAATGGTTTTCACAGGACCAGTACTGCCATTAACATAAACAGGGCTGGTTCCATCCCATGAATCATTTCCCGAAGACCCATTAACATAAATAATATTCGGATCCGCAGAAACTGCGCTAATTGTTGAAAATCCAATAATAATAACTGTAAACAGGAAAATAAATGTTATTAAATTATTCTGATTTTTATCATTTGATTTAATTCTAATTTTTCCAACCCCTTAAAAATGATAACTTTGATTGACAAAGTATTGCCATTCGATTAATAATGAACTAAACTATTATTTAAATTTAATTTTTTATTATATCCGTAATAAAAAACCGCTAAGATATTCAAAAAAAGGGGGCTGTAAAGTTAATGGGTGTTGAAACCAATTTCATGAAAAATACTAAAAACCTTAAATTCAGAGTTAATCATCATTTAAAACCATTAACGATAAATATTAGGTGAGAGTAGATATATTAACATGTTCAGTGAAATTATAACTACTCTCGAATCTAATATTGGTTCCATACAACTTAATCTTTTCGATTTTGGTGTGGAAAAACCAAAATTTGAAGAAATCCTAAACACAAGATTTCAAAACCATGAAACGCCTCGAAACGTAAATAAAAACCTCAAATTACTTGCAAATAATCATTTAGAATACATTAACCCCATATGCCCCAATTGTTCTTCAAAAAATGTGATTAAACAGGAATACCAGGAAAGACATCCCATAATAGACCAATCAGGTTCACAAACGATTTATTTACGCAGATACAAATGTAACCATTGTAGTAAAAAATTTGTAACAAGCCTGGATTCAGTTATAAAACCCCATCACAGATATGCCAACATTTTCACAGCAAAAATAGAGTCTTTAATCCAAACAGGGTATCGTTCACTCCGGAAATCAGGAGAAGACCTTCAAACATTCCTAGGAATTTCACCATCACACACAACAATAAAAAACTGGCTAACCATAGATGCCAAAAGCCACATACAAAACATACAAACAGTTTATTCAGGTTATTACTGCTATGATGAGCAATATATCCGACTAAACGGACAAAGACACTACAGATTAACATTATACGACACAATACTAAATATTCCAATAGCAGAAGAAATAGTCCTTAAAAGAACAACAGAAACCATTTACAATTTCATTAATAAATCCACATATAAACAACCATTAATTGCAATAACTACTGACCATTTCCGCAGATACAAAAGAATAATGGACAAATTAGGTGTTAAACATCAATTATGTATATTCCATTTATTTAAAATGATTGGAAACAGCGTGTACAAAATCTTGAAGTCTAAAAAAGTCACAAGACAGGAAAAAATAAGTTTATGCCTATATTTCACAGAATTAAAGAACATATTCCGCACATACAACGAAGAAACAGCAATACAAAGATTAGAAACATTACTTGAGAAATTCAATGATATTCCAAAGGTTTTACAACGATATCTCACTAAAAAGATACTTCCAGACTTTCAACGACTCACACACTCCATGAGAAGCCCATTTATAGAACGAACATCCAATAAAGTAGAGAATTATTACAGACAAACCGATCCTAATCAAATAAAGAAAATATACAAAACCATAACGGGAATACTCAGTTATTTAAACCTAAAAATGAAAAAATGGACAGCTAAACATGGAACAAATATCAACACCCAATAACTTTACAGTCCCAAAAAAAGAAAAAAAAGAAAAAAGTTAATTTAAAATGGTGTGGCTGATGGATGGTTGTCCACATTGGAACCGCCATCTATAGGCCTTGGATCACTGCTACTCCAGTCGCTCCAGTAGTTACCAGTACTACCATCATCATAACTGTTTGTTCGGTTATCATAGGCCTGTTCAGGGTTGTTTTCAATGTTATTCCTGTTAATGTTGTTGTTCACTGATTGATCGAAGCATAACCCACTCCAACCATTGTTACTTACAGTGTTATACTGGAATGTGTTCTGGTTACTGTTTTGCACCAGGATTCCATTGAATCCATTACCACTCACTGAGTTTCCAGAAATCACATTGTTTCCAGACCCACTTAAGATACTAACACCTGTGTAAGTGTTGTTAGCCACTGTATTGTTCCGGATTGTGTTTCCTGTAGCATTGTTGGCAGCGAAAATCCCTTCCTGGTTACTGGTCACTATGTTAAATGCAATATCGGTACCAGTAGCCTGATCAAGACAGATACCACTCCAACCGTTACTCTGCACAGTATTTCCAGAAACTACATTACCAGCACTTCTTTGAACCAAGATTCCACTAACACCGTTACTTTGGATGTTGTTTCCCTGTATACTGTTTAAACCACCATTGAGAGTGGTTAAACCAGTGTAAGTGTTACTTACAACTGTGTTATTGTATATGGTGTTGTGTGAACTGTTGGAAAGGAATATTCCTTCCTGGTTAGTTGAAACAACGTTACCGGTAATGGTGTTTCCATTACTGGTGTCCAGGCAGATACCACTCCATGCATTACCAGTTACCTGATTGCCAGATATGGTATTGTTCTGGGAGTTCCAGAGGTCAATACCCACCATACCCCAATTGATTATGTTATTTGTCACATTAACGCTATTAACAGCGTTTAAACAAATACAATAAACGTTTGATGCACCATTTATGGTGAAACCACTGATACTGCTTCCAGAAGCATTAGCACCCATGAAAGTGATGACAGATGAAGTTCCATCATTAATTAAGGTGGCCCCACTGGTAACCAGGTGTAATATTTTGGTAATGGTGAGTGAGGTGCTGCTGTAGTATCCATCCTGGAAAGTTATGATGTCTCCGGGTAGAGCACTGTCAATAATTGATTGGATTTGAGCGTTGCCCATGCCTGAGTCAACGGTGAATTGCTGTGAATTTATAGTTACCAGGGTGTAAATTGTCTGGTTGTTAGTTGTAGCACTGATATGAGCTGTTCCTGCTGTTTCGCCTGCTGTAAATAATGTATTGGTGATTCCATTTAGGGTACTGTTGATGTTAGTTCCAAGTGTTCCAAGGTCTGTCTGGAAATTCACCAAAGATCCGTCAGGGATGTGTCCAAGGGCAGGATCAAAGGCAGTGACAGTTGTTCCATTAAACAGGTTGTTGAAACTAACCGTGCTTACGCTGCTCTGGGTTCGGTTAACTGTTGTTGGGTCTGCACTGATGGTCATGTAGATCCAGGGTGAGTAATTTGCAGTTCCACTGATTAAACTGGTGAAATTAGGACTGTTTGATCCCCACCAGTTGTATCTAACATCGGCACTACCTCCGTTGTTGGAAATGGCATTACCTGTTGGTGCTGTGTTTCCGTTGAAGGTGTTGTAGTTAGCAATTAAGGTTGCAGTGTTGTCAATAACTCCGCTTTTACTGGTTGCAGTGTTATTTACAAATGTGCATCCAGTCATGTTTAAGGTACTGCTGTCATAGTTTTCGATCACACCACCAGTAGTTGCCCGGTTAGCCGTGAATGTGGAATTTTTAACAGTTAAAACACTGTTTGGGTCATTATCAATTGCACCACCAGTCACTGCACTGTTACCTATAAAGGTACAGCCAGTTATGGTCATGGTGCCTTTGAAGTTACTGACTGCCCCACCATTGATTGCTGCGGTGTTATTTACGAATGTGCAGTTGGTTATAATCGCTGTACTGTAATTGTGGCTGTTTATGGCACCACCATAACCCCTGCTTGTACTTGCTACACTGTTACCAGTGAAGGTACAGTCGGTTATGTTTACAGAACTGGAGTCCCAGATACTTACTGCACCAGCCCGTTCTGCAGTGTTGTTGGTGAATGTACAGTTGGTTACTGTTGCTGTGCAACCGTCATCCACGTTGAAAGCACCACCAGATTGGGTTGCGCTGTTAGCAATGAAAGTACAGCCAGTCACAATAACATTACCCACACTGGAAACATCTTTCCAGTTGTCTATTGCACCACCGTGACGGGTTCCGCAACTGTTACCAGAGAAGAAACTGTTAATCACCGTGACATTGTTGTAATTGTAATTGTCTACTGCTCCACCACCGTTACCTGCCCGGTTACTGTTAAAGGTACTGCTGTTAATGTTTAAGGTTCCACTGTTGTAGATTGCACCACCATTACCAGTTGTGGCTGTGTTCTGATTGACTGTGGAGTTGTTGATGGTTACTGTTCCTGTATTGTAGATGGCTCCACCACCTGTACTGCTGGAAGTTGCTATGTTACCAGTGAGGTTACAATTGGTTAAGGCCACTGTTCCACTGTTGACAATAGCTCCCCCTCCATTAGTGTTTTTACCGTTGATGAGTGTCAGGTTTTCCAGATTTACTATGACATTGGATGGAATTACGAAAATAGTTCCTAATTTTCCAGCATCGATAATGGTGTTAATCTGGTCGGTTCCAGTTATAGTTGCGTTTTCTGTAAATGCAATGTTGTAATCACCAGTTAAGTTGTAGATTCCACTGGATAAGATCACTATTCCATTGTTATTTAAAACACTGAGTGCTTGTTTGATGGTTTGGTAAGGATTTGCCTGGCTACCATCACCAGTTACGTCATTACCTGTTGGTGACACATAAACCGTGCTCAAACCAAGAGTGACCACTGTTGAACCAGATTGCTGGTCAATTATAGCAGTTACATTAGCAACACCACTGTTCCCATTACCATTTAGGTTAACCTGGGATCTACCGTTAACTGTTGCACCATTAGTAATGTTTCCAAGGGTGGTTTCAAAAGTAACAGGTATTCCATCGGGGATATGACCCTGACTGGAAGTATCATTTCCATGATTGTCATGGGTTACATCTACAGTTATGGTTGATTTACCAGTAGCTGAAATTACCTGAGGTGATGCAGTTACATTTGCAACCAACCAGGTGCTCACTGGGGCATTACTCATTCCAGCGGAAACTGGATTGGTTCCATCAAAGTTGGTTCCCCACCAGTTATTTTCAGCATTAAACGAACCACTCTTTTTATTGAAAATGGCTACGTTATTGTTTCCGGTGATTGTACAGAAATTAACTGAAGTTACACTATAATCACCAGCATTACAAATTGCTGAACCACCGCTTGATGCAGTGTTGTTGATGAATGTTGATCCATTTACATACACTGTTCCTATTTTATTGAGGATGGCTCCACCGTATTCAGCGGCGTTACCAATGAACGTACTACCATTAACAGTGGTTGTTCCACCATTACTGTAAATTCCTGCGCCCCAACCCACCGCAGAGTTGTTGATAAAGGTACAATTAGTTACATAAGCGGTTCCGGTGCTGTAAATGGAAGCACCATTGTAGGTAACGTAATTGTTTGTAAACAAACTATCAGTCACGTTTAATAGTCCAGTACTGTAAATTCCTGCACCTCTGGTTGCGTAATTCCCGGTGAATGTATCATTGCTGATGGTTAATGTTCCATCACTGTAGATGGTTCCACCATTTTCCGCAGTACCATTGGCGAGTGTCAGGTTTTTCAGGGTTACAAATACACCAGATTGGATAATGAAGATTGTTGATGTGTTCTGTGCGTTGATTATAGTTCCATCTTGACTTTGACCAATGATAGTCATGTTCTGGTTGATGTTGATGTTAGTGTTGCCTTCTCCAGCATATACTCCGTCGGCTATGTTTACTACTCCGTTAGTGGTTACTGTGCCTGTAGCATTTTTTATAGATAATTTAGGGCCACTTCCAGTAACATTATCATATACTGAGCTTTGACCATCCCAGGTATCATTTCCCCCGGTATTGTTCACGTAAATTATACCTGGATCTGCTGAAACAGTACCCATACCCACTGCAAAGATTGCAGCTAAAAGTAAAATGGTAATCGGAATCAATGTTTTAGCAGTTAGTACAGGGGCAAATGTTCCTGTTTGCTTAATTATGTTTTTTTGAATTTTCTATCCCTCCTTTTGATTTTTTTGACATGAATATTCATGCGTGTCGAATCTATTGTAATAACATAATATAAAGTTTACTATACTAATGAAAAATAGAATCCTTTTTAAAATAAAGAAGATACAATTTACAATTTATATAAATTTTAAAGGTGTCAAAATGATTTATTACAAATTTAGATAAAGATTACTAGATAAAATCTATTAAATCACCATGTAAATTTTGCATTAATATGTTGTTTGGATAAGGGCCTTGATAAAATTAGTTCAGAACCAGATAGATGTGAAATATTATACATATCGGTTGGTTAATTAAGTTACTGATTCATCAAAAATCTTTTTTATAACTATTTGAATTCTAATTCAAACTTAAAAATTAAAAATCTGTTTTAATACTGCTTGAATTCTAATTCAGTTAAAAATTAATCTTTTCCATAAACTATTGTACTCTAAATTACACTTAGAAAAAAAAGAAAAAAAGAAAAAATGGTTTTTTAAAATTCTGGTTTTAGTATGGTGTTAGTTGTGGGTTGTTGTCGTAGATGTTGTTGTTACCATCTATTGGTCGAGGGTAAGTGGTGTTCCAGTCACTCCAGTAGTTACTGTTGAATGTATTATTACTTCCACCAACCGCAATTCCCTGTTCAGGGTTGTTTTCAATGTTGTTCATTGTTACACTGGTGTTACTTGCCTGATCAAGACATACTCCACTCCAACCATTATTCTGCACAGTATTCCCTTTCACCGTGTTCTGGTTGCTGTTTTGGATGAATATTCCATTGGATCCACTGTTATTTTCCTGATTAGCAGAGATCGTGTTGTTGTTAGAACCACTCAATACACTTATACCAGTATATGCAATGTTGTTTATGGTGTTCTGGCCAATTAAGTTACCAGTAGCCCCATTAGCAACAAAAATACCCTCCTGACTACCACTAACACTGTTACCAGTGATATCAGAAGCAGTAGAACCATCAATGGTTATTGAACTCCAGGTATTGTTTTGCAGTGTATTTCCGGAGACCACATCATCTGTGCTTCTCTGGATGAGCATTCCGTTCCATACATTGGACTGTAATGTGTTTCCCTGGATGGTGTTATGAGTACCGCTGATGTCTGAAATTCCAGAGTAAGCATTACCAGATACAACATTACTGCTAATAGTGTTCTGAGCACTGTTAGCCATGAACACACCCTCCTGATTACTGCTCACATTGTTGTTAACCAGAACGTTACCATTACTGGTATCCAGACAGATACCACTCCAGCTGTTACCAGTAACCTTGTTGTTGGTTATAGTATTGTTTGCAGAATTAAACAGGTCCACACCAACCATATTACCAGTAATGGTGTTATTGGCAACTGTTACGTTGTTAGCAGAATTCAAACAAACACCATAATGACCAGTACCATTAGCAATGGTGAAACCGGTTATACTGGTTCCAGAAGCACTATCACCCAATACAGTGAGGACTGAATCATTTCCAGCACCATTCAAAATAGCACCATTACCCACCATATTCACAGCTTTGGTAATAGTCAATGCAATGTTATTGTAAGTACCTGATAGGAAAGTTATGGTGTCTCCTAGGTTAGCACTGTCAATGATGGATTGGATATAGCCATTGGTCATGGATGAGTTTACTATGAAGTTTTGAGGATTGCTCAGGATATTGTTTTCTTCAATAATCACTCCATTGTTCCGGAAGTTCTGGGTGTACTGGATACTGTAACCGTTACTCTGGATGTTGTTACCAGAGAAGTTCAAGTACTGGACATTTGGGTTCTCCATTGAAATACCAATAGCTGAACTACCAATGATGTTATTGGTAAATGTAGCGTTTAACAAACCATTAGTAGCAGATGGTTTACCCGTTATCTGGACACCATTTATAGAACTATTCTGCAATGTGTTACCAGATATATTACCCTGGAAATTTCCACCAATGAACAAAGCATACTGATTAGATCCACTCACATGGTTGTTGGTAATAGAACTTGAGGTATCAGTTTCACGACCAGCTGCATCAGTGGCGTGGTTCACTACAGAAATACCATCACGGTTTGCATTGGTTATGTTGTTGTTATTAATGGTGTTGTTTTTAGTCCATTGAGCAATATTCACACCATCCTTAACATTAAAGATAGTGTTATTCTCTATAAGACTACTGAAAACACTCATACCATTAATCCCATACCCATTGGAGTTGTTACCTATTATGTTATTGGTTACACTAACTCCGGAAGTGCTTCCAATTCTAACACCAGTGGTATTGAGTATTATGTTGTTGTCAATTACCACGTTGTTTTTGTTGACGTAGTTGGTATAATTCATACCACAATTCACATCAACACCGTAATTACTTGCGTTACTGATTTTACTATTTCGCACCGAACTATTGTTCACGTTAGTGAAAAGAACCGCATTGTTAGTGTTCTGGATGGTGTCGTTCACCACGTTTACATTATTGGTGTTGGATGCACTGATACCATTACCTTTACCACCAGTACTGTTTGTGTTACTGATAGTGAAATTAGTCACATTGGTTCCAGCAGCGTTATCCCCTGTAATACTGATTACTGGAGAAGAACCAGTACCCATTAAGGTTGCTCCCTGGCTTATCAGGTTCACAGTCTGAGTGATGGTCAATGCAATGTTATTGTAAGTACCGGATAAGAAAGTTATGGTGTCTCCAAGGTTAGCTCCGTCAATGATGGATTGGATATAGCCATTGGTCATGGATGAGTTTACTATGAAGTTTTGAGGATTATTCAAAACATTATTCTCCATAATAACCACACCATTATTCATATAGTTCTGGGTGTACTGGATACTGTAACCGTTACTCTGGATGTTGTTACCAGAGAAGTTCAAGTACTGAACATTTGGATTTTCCATTGAAATACCAATAGCTGAACTACCAATGATGTTATTGGTAAATGTAGCGTTTAACAAACCATTAGTAGCAGCTTGTTTACCTGTTATCTGGACACCATTTATAGAACTATTCTGCAATGTGTTACCAGATATATTACCCTGGAAATTTCCACCAATGAACAGGGCATACTGATTAGGCCCACTCACGTAGTTGTTGGTGATAGAACTTGAAGTATCAGTTTCACGACCAGCCACATCAGTAGCATGGTTCACTACAGAAATACCATCTCTATTTGCAGATATGTTGTTGTTATTAATGGTGTTGTTTTTAGTCCATTGGGCTATATTCACACCATCCTTAACATTGAATATGGTGTTATTTTCCATAAGACTGCTGAAAACACTCATACCACTAATTCCGTATCCATTAGAGTTGTTACCTATTATATTGTTTGTAACACTAACTCCGGAAGTGCTTCCAATTCTAACACCAAGGGTATTGAGTATTATGTTGTTGTCAATTACCACGTTGTTTTTGTTGACATAGTTGGTATAATTCATACCACAATTCACATCAACACCGTAATTACTTGCGTTACTGATTTTACTATTTCGCACCGAACTTCCGTTCACATTGCTGAAAGTAACCGCATTGTTAGTGTTCTGGATGGTATCGTTCACCACGTTTACATTATTGGTGTTGGATGCACTGATACCATTACCTTTACCACCAGTACTGTTTGTGTTACTGATAGTGAAATTAGTCACGTTGGTTCCAGCTGCATTATTCCCTGTAATACTGATTACTGGAGAAGAACCTGTACCCATTAGGGTTGCTCCCTGGCTTATTAAGTTCACAGCATAGGTAATAGTTAAAGATATGTTGCTGTAAATACCTGAAAGGAAATTAATGGTGTCTCCTAGACCTGCGTTGTCAATGATGTTTTGGATTTGAGCATTACTCATGCTTGAATTAACATCATAACTGGCGGCGGCAACTGGTTCTGAAAATGCAACGCCGGTTGTAACGGCTAAAATCATCAACAAAGCCAATATTCCTATTTTGATCTTAATTTTAATTCCTCCTTTTCATTTTATTTTTCCCTGTCAGTGATAACAAGGGTTATGCAGTTCGTTGTAATCACTGAAAATTTAAATTGATAATTTGAACGTATTTTTGGAAAAAAAATGATTTTTATCCAAATTAACGAAGTGCATTTTTTTATGATTCAATACAGGGTAATTTTATCCAAAATTATATATAAAGCTATCTAGAGGTATGATGCTTCGTAAAGGATTAACCATTCTGAATAAAAAAAAAGCAATAATTAATAAAGAAATTAATTTTAATCCAGCATATGCGATTTTATTTTAAATAGTCTTAATATTAGATTATTTTCTGGATTTTTCAATCATTGACTGGATATCTTTGCGGTAGTACACCCCTCCTACAATTATAATCATCAAAATGATGAGAACAATTCCCCCATAGGTTACATCCTGGTTTTCTTTCACCAGTTCCTGAACTGTTTTACCCTGATTTGAAGCACTTGCAGGATTTGATATGGCACCTATGGCTCCTATTGCTGGAGTCATGAATACACCGCTACCATTAAATACGCTACCTGAACCGCTTCCAGAAATTAACCTGAAACCCCCCTGAATTCCATCATTCATACTGGTTTGTGAAATTATTGTGTCCTGTTTGGTTGGTTGGGATAGGTGGTACTTCAGTCCTTCTGTAACGTTTGCACCAGAAGCAATCGGCTGATTGAAGATGGATATGGCAACTGAACGACCATAAACAACTGCCCTCATTGTGCCAAAAAGTTCCGTGACTGGATAATTCAGATAAATTGTGCCCTTGGTCGTTTTGATTATTAGCATGTCATCATTCAGGTAAAATAACACATCGATGGGGACTAGGTCGGTTACAACTTCATTTTCATCATTCCCATCATAAAAAACGAACTTGAAGCTACTGTCACCGGTCTGGATTAACTTCATTCCTATCTGAGGATCCAAAGTATTATGGAAACAATCCGGCACTGTAAACCAGTTTGAACCTTTGAAGTAAGTATTAGGCCCATAGCGTGTTTCTATGCTTCTTCGAGGATTATTTTCAATTAAATTGTGATTTAGAACTAGAGATGATGAAGGAATACTACCAGCACCGAATGAAACTCCCTGACCACTGTACATGTAATCAGGATCAGCATACCTGCTGTCGGTGATTAAATTTCCATTTATAGTCAGGTGATCATTGGACCCGTTGATCTGAATTCCATTACGGTTTCTTTGAATATAATTCGTTGAGATAAAAGAGTTTAATGTTTCTCCATTTAACAGTACCCCATCCATAACATTATCTGAAATGGTGTTATGATCTATGGTGACTCCATTTATGCCATTAGTGAATATCCCGTACCCGTTTCCAGTAATCTGGCTGTTGGTTACCTGAACATTTTCTGATCCTGCAATATACATCGCACCTTTACCACTGCCCACAGCTGCGCTTTGCCCATTATCAGTTATTACAGTACCATTTATAGTGGTATTATGGGAATTGTTAATATTCACCCCGTTTTCCAGATTATTAGAGATCGTTCCTCCATTTATGGTGGTGATGGTTGAGTTTTCAATATCCACACCATTTTTCTGGTTTCCAGAGATAATATTACCATTTAGTTGGGTGTCCTTACTGTTTGAAACCTGAATTCCCACAGAAGAATTACTCAAATTACTGTTTTGAACTGTTGTGTTACAACTGCCGTTGATGCTGATGGCTGAACCCCGGTTAGATGTTGCCTGAACATTAGAAATATCCACATCACTGGTGTTAGTTACAAGTATGCACGAAGTGGTGTTGGTAATTATGTTAAATCCATTTATACAAGTTCCTGCGGCCTGGGTTCCCTTAATAATGAAAACTGCGGTACCCTGGGAATTGGTTACAATCCAGGTTCCCACATTACTGATAATATTTAACTGTTTATTTACAACCAGTTGCAGATTCTCATAAAAAGTCCCTAAAAATATTACAGTACTCCCAGAATACACATTATCCAGTATAGATTGTATATCACTATTTAAAGTTTGAGAATTGTAATAAGAAGCATCCTGCACGTAAACTACATGCAAAATATTGTAGACCCTAGTATATGCTGGACTCCAGTTTCCAGAACTGTCAACAGCTGCAAAATTAAGGGTGGTTGCCTGGTTTATAACCAGAGGGTTTGAGTAGATTTTTCTGGTGCTGCTGGTTCGTGGATCTGTTCCGTCGGTCGTGTAATAAATCGTTACGTTGCCCGAGTTATCAGTGGCAGTTAACAATGCATTTTGTGTGTAATCGTAAGTTCCACTATTTAAGCTGGCATCTGCTGTTGGGGCTATGATGTCCATCTCTTCAATGTTTACAGTTCTGGTTCGGGTAAGTATGGTGCCGTTGTTTAATGTTACATTTAGAGTAATTTCATAAATCCCGGGTTTAGAGTAGGCATGCTGCGGGTTCTGCTGATTTGATGTGTTACCATCACCAAAATCCCATTTCCATGATGCGGGGATGCCAGTGGTCGTGCCGGTGAACTGTTGAGTTAGAGCAGTCCCATTTACAATTTTTACCGTGAAATCAGAGCCAATATCGTTGAATGCATAGAATGTGCCAGTGGTAGTCCCCACATAAAGGGTTCCATTATTACCAATGGCCGGGGACCCAGCTATGTCACCTGTATCATAATGCCATTTGAGCGTTGCACTGGACCCATTATCAATTAAGGCAAATAAACCATTACGACCCCCAACATAAATAGTTCCATCCGCACCAATCACTGCAGATGTTAAACCATTCCCATCGGATCCTCCAGTATCATAAGTCCATAATAATGATCCAGTAGGGCTTATAGCATAGATCTTACTGGCACTGACAATGTATATGGTTCCAGTGGAACTGATAGCCGGAGCACCGTAAACTGGCTCCAAAATACTTCTAGATGAATTATCACCTTGATCATTATAATTACGGTTATAAACCCATTTTAAAGACCCATTAACACCATCATCCACAATAGCGAAGAGATAATACCACTTAAAGAGTGTTCCCCCAGATACAGTACTGGTTCCACTGTTTGCCACGTAAATAGTACCATCCGGACCAATGGAAGGGGTATCAAAACGCATATTCACATAATAAATTGGACGATTATTAGTACCAGTCTTTATAAGCCGATAAGACCATTTTAAGGTCCCATTGGGATTGATAGCATACATAATACCATCATAATCCACCACATAAATAGTCCCATCCACACCAATCACCGGAGAGTTACCCCACAACAAACCCATGGAATACTTCCATTTAACAACCCCAGAACTGGAAATCGCATACAAAGTACCGGTAGTTTCAGTGGTTACGGTGATGTAAATCGTCCCATCAGACCCAATCACCGGGGAAGAACCGAAGTTATAATCACCAGTAGTGTATTTCCAGATTAATGTTCCATTGGGGTTGATAGCATAAGTGGTACTGTTCATCCAGTTACTAACATAAATAGTACCATCATTACCCAGGGTAGGTGAACCAAATATCTGACTGCGAGTAGCCCAGGTCCACTGTAGGATTCCTTCTTTATTAAAAACGTAGAGCACTCCATCGTTACCTCCCACATAAACCATGCCATCTGAACCAATAACTGCAGAACCATATACAGTTAAATTAGAGAAGGTCCATTTGGTGGTGTTAGTTTGTGGTCCACTGTAATCTGATTGGCCAGTATTATTGGCATCATTATGAAAACTGGGCCAATCTGAATCAGCTAGCGCTGTGGAATTAGTTTCATTATCTGCTGCGCTGGCACAACCTACAGCAGAAACAAAGAATATAACGAAAATCACGACCAATAAATATATTTTTAAACTTTTCAACAGATACCCCGCCCTTAGTATAACAGGAATAATATGATTATAATAATATATTTTACTTAATTATTGAAATGCATATATAAACATGTCGAAATTTGGAAATTATGAAGTAAAAAATAAAAAAATGAACAATAATCTGGAAAATGGGAAAAACATTATTTTCTGGATTTTTCAATCATATTCATGATGTCTTTACGGTAATAAGCACCAATTACAATGATAAGAAGCAGAATAACAGCGATTATTCCCCAGAACTCTGGATTCTTCTTGACCTCATCAGTTATGAGTTCCTGAACAGTTTTAGCCTGACTTCCACCTGAGCCCTGATTTTGACCTGAAGCCCCTGCAGCAGATGCCGTTGCACCCGCAGCCACTGCTAAAGAGCCAGTAGATGCCCCATTACTGCTGGAACTTCCTGAAGCCCCCGAGCTTGATGCGCTTCCAGGAATGTTTCCATTACCTGTTCCAGGCCCGTCACCAGTTTTTCCATTTCCACTACCTGCTGCATATCCAGTATAACCTTCTTGACGATCCTGCTTCCCGCCCCCTCCAGCTACTGGAATGTCAAAAAGTGATGAAACTTTAATCCCATCAACATCCACCCAAACATTACTTGAAAGTTCCGGAATAGGGATATCAGTGCTAGCTTCCCCACCGCTTGCTAAAACAGATTTAGAAAAATCATTTGAGTAAAATGTTACCCCACGAGAGGGCATGTTCCCTACCAGAGTATTAGTCACCCCATCAAAAAATTGCACAGTGTAAGTATTGAGTCCAGTTCGGATTATCTTGAAATACATTGCAGGAGCATACTTAATTGCAGGACAAAGATGAGGATTGCCCCCATACCAGTTGGATCCCAAGCTCGGAGTAACTTGTGCTTCGGCTGCCCTCACATCAAAATGTTCATTGCCCAAAATGACATTGTGACTGATGTCCTCTCCAGAGATTAACCTATACTCCGTACCAAATGAAATTCCATCACCGTTGTCTTCACCACCACTTGATATCTCTGTTGGAAATCTCTTCACGTTATTGGTTAACGTGTTCCCCTCAATGGTTACATTTGCACTGTTCTCATTGTAGTTAATTTTAATTCCATTGGCATTTTGCTCTATATCATTGTTTTGAATAGTAAGGTCTCTTGCATATCCTGTGAGCAATATTCCTTCACCAAAGTTGTTGATTATGGAATTGGAATCCATAAGTGTGTTGGATATATCCTGAGTGGTTATTCCTTGACTGTTATTAACGATCTGGTTACTGGTGATGTTAACTTGATCTGACCCCTGAACAAATATTCCACCCTCATTTGATGTGTAACCTGCATCCTGCCCATTAGTGGATATAGTAGAGTTGTTAACCACAACATTAGATGAATTAAATATCCTAACTCCCCTCTTGGTGTTACCACTGATCTGGTCCTGATTTAAGAGTATATTGTTAGATGATTCTATTATAACACCCTCACCCGTGTTATTCTGGATAGAACTACCAAGAATCTGGGTGTTATTGCTGTTGTTAACATCAATCCCATTGAAAGAGTTAATAATTGAACTGCTGGCAAGAGTGATATTTGTACATCCATTTATAAGGACTGCAGTTCCACTACTTGAAGTAACTTGAACATCACATATAGTGACGTTGCTAGAGTTATTTACAAGTATTCCCGATCCTGAACCGGTATTTATAATGTTAAATCCAATTATTTCAGTTCCTGATGCCTGTGTTCCATTAATCAGGAAAATTGCAGTTAGGTCTGTTCCAGACACTGTAGTTCCGGATGTACTTATCAGAAACAGTTTTTTGTTGATGTTTAAGTGTAAACCCTCGTATAACTGACCTAAAAATACTATGTTACTTCCTACTGGTGCATCATCCAATATTTGCTGTACCTGGCTGTTTAACGTCCCACTACCATAAAAGGATGCATTCTGCACATAAATTATGTTTATTATGGTGTAAATTTCGGTACCAACCGGGCTCCAGTTACCCGCCCCATCCACAGCTGCAAATTTCAAGGTTGTGGTTTCAGTTATATTGATAGGGCCTGAATAAATTTTCCTGGTGCTGCTGGATAGGGGATCGGTTCCATCCACAGTGTAATAGATTGTTGCATTACTTTTATCATCTGTAGCAGTTAAGGAGACTGTTTGGGGACTGTAATATGTACCCCCAGTCTGGTTAACAGTAACGGTTGGAGGAATAATGTCCATCTCTTCAATAGTTACAGTTTTTAGTCTTTTAAGAATAGTATTGTCGGTTAAAGTAACAGTTAAGGTTACTGTATAGGTTCCAGCCTTAGTGTAGCTATGTGTGGTGTTTTGTCCAGTTGAATTGGTGCTTCCATCACCAAAATCCCATTCCCATGATTGGGGAGTGCCGGTAGTGTTGCCTGAAAAACTTACAGTTGTTTTGTTGACATCCACATCAAAATTGGTAGATAGATCATTGAATGCATAGAAAGTGCCAGTGGTTGTCCCCACATAAAGGGTTCCATCACTACTAATGGATGGGGAACCAGCTATGTCACCGGTATCATAATGCCATTTGAGTGTTGCACTGGACCCATTATCAATTAAGGCGAATAATCCATTACGGCCCCCAACATAAATGGTTCCATTCTTACCAACTATAGCAGAGGTCAAACCTTCCCCTGCAGATCCTCCTGTATCATAAATCCATAGTAATGTCCCACTGGAACTAATAGCGTAAACCTTACTGGCACTGACCAAATATATCGTCCCAGAAGAACTGATCGCAGGAACACCATAAATCGGCTCTAAAATACTAATATACGGGCTACCACTTTGATCATTATAATTATTGTTATAAACCCATTTTAATGACCCATTAACACCATCATCCACTATGGCAAAAAGATAATACCAGTTAAAGGGTGTTCCCCCAGATACAGTACTGGTTCCACTATTTGCCACATAAATCGTGCCATCCGGACCAATCGAAAGTGAATCGTAACGCATGCTAACATAATAAATTGGGCGATTATTAGTACCTGTCTTTATAAGCCGAAAGGACCATTTTAATGTCCCATCAGGATTTATGGCGTACACAATACCATCATAATCCACGATGTAAATCGTGCCATCAGATCCAATCACTGGAGAGGTTCCATATAATAATCCCATTGTGTATTTCCATTTAAGAGTTCCTGAATTTGAAATTGCACATAAACTACCGGTTGTGGCATTGGTAACTGCAACATAAATAGTTCCATCAGATCCAATTACCGGTGAAGAGCCGAAGTTATAGTCCCCAGTGTTGCACTTCCAGATGAGTGTTCCATTGGAACTTATGGCATAGGTGGTACTGTTCATCCAGTTACTGATATAAATTGTACCATCATTACCCAGGGTAGGTGAGCCCAATATCTCACTGCGAGTAGTCCAGGTCCACTGAAGAATACCATCTTTATCAAAAACATAGAGAACACCATCATAACCGCCTACATAAACAGTGCCGTCAGCCCCTATCACTGCAGACCCGTAAACAGTTAAGTTATTGAAGGTCCATTTGGTGGTGTTGGTTTGCGGACCATTGTAATCAGACTGACCTGTACTATTGGCATCGTTATGATAGCTAGGCCATGGAGAATCCGCAAGATCAGTAGAATTAGTGGAGTTGGTGATATTATCAGCAGCACTCACACAGCCTAAGGCAGAAATGCAAATTAAAGTTATAATTACCATTAAAAATGGAAATTTTTTTAAAATTAAATTTGCATAATATTTTCTCAACAACTTTTCTTCACCTACAATGAACTATTCTTTGGATTTTTGGATCATGATCATGATGTCTTTACGGTAGTAAGCACCAATTACAATAATTATGAGCAAAATAACAGCAATTATTCCCCAAACCCCTGTATTCTTCTTAACTTCATCCATAACCAGTTCCTGTACTGTTTTGGACTGGGAATTTCCGTTTGAACCCTGAGTTGAAGAACTGCCTGCTGCAGATGCAAGAGCTGCAGCTCCTAAAGCCAGAGTACCAGAGGATGCCCCGTTGCTACTGGAACTTCCAGAGGTTCCAGAACTACTACTAATCCCAGGAGGATTGCCAGAATTAGTGCCTGGCCCATCCCCAGGACCAGAATTCGACTCAGGAGCATATTCTGTATAACCTTTATCAGTTCTTTGGTCACCTGAGGCATATGGGGTGAGAGTGGATGTTGATCCAGTGCGCTCATAAGATTCTGCTGTTAGGACACCACCAAGCTTTGAAACCGCATAAAGCATGATAAGTTTCCCGTCTTTTGTTTGAAAAGTTTGTTTTTCACCATTAAAATCAACCGTTACATTAAATGAGGGCAACCCAGTTACAAATACTTTATTTACAGGGTCCCATAACTGGAACTGGTAAGTACCATCACCAATCCGTGTCCAGACAATAACCATCTGATCATCAAAGTACTGACCGCAACTACCATCACAGGCATTATTGTACCAGTTGGAACCCGGTATGTAATGAGCACCTGGAATGGTTGGATGGGCTGGAACAGCCCCATAACGAGTTTCAATATCTCTATGCCCATTATTAACAATTATGTTATGGTTTATTAGGATTGAAGATGCCCCATTACTCCCCTGTCCAAATACAATTCCCTGACCACTGTACTTATCATCATCAGTCCTGGCCCATATGTTGTCAGTGATTATATTCGCTTCTATGTACAGGTTTTCATAGGAACAATTTATGTGGATTCCATTGTCATTTCTTTGGATGTAATTACTGGATATGTTGGTGTTTTTACTGTTCCCATTTAAAATCACACCATCCCTGAGATTATCATTGATAGTGTTTCCGTTTATGAAAGTTTGGATTATGTCTTTAGTGTTAATACCATAGTAATTTCCAGTTATCTGACTGTTAGTGACTTGAACATTATCCGATTTTTCAATGTAAACTCCACTTTTACCACTACCTTCGGCACCAGCCTTACCATTACCAGTTACATCAATATCATTGAGAGTGATATTAGAGGAATTGTAAATTTTAGCCCCATTTTCACCATTATCAGAGATAACTCCACAGGTTACAGTGGTGTTTCTTGCGTTTTCAAGACCAATACCATTATTCTGATTATCAGTGATGGTGTTTCTATTCAGTAGGGTGTTGCTACTGTTAGTTATCTGAACTCCCACTGAAGAATTACTGAAATTACTGTCTTTAATAGTAATATAAGAACTCTCGTTGACATTACATGCTGTACCACCGTTTGAGGTCACCTGAACATTGGAAATAATAACATTACTAGTGTTGTTTACAAGTATGCCAGAGGTGGTGTTGGTTATGATATCAAATCCAGTTACCTGAGTCCCTGAAGCTTGGGTTCCATTAATAATGAACACTGCCTCTCCCAGGGAATTGGTAATGATTCGAGTTCCAACATTGCTCAACAAATTCAATGGTTTGTTAATAACCAGCTTTAGATTCTCATAAACTGTTCCTAAAAACACAACTGTACTCCCTGATTCAGCATTATCCAGAATAGATTGTACATCTTCATTGATAGTACTTGAATTGAAATTAGAAGCATTTGGAACATATATAACGTTTATTATGGTGTATGATTCTGTGTAAACTGGGCTCCAGTTCCCTGCATCATCAAGAGCTGCAAAATTAAGAATTGTCGTGGAATCTATCACTATAGAACCAGTATAAACATGTCGGGTGCTGCTGGTTCTGGGATCCGAACAATCTGTGGTATAATAAATCGTTGCACTCCCAGAGTTATCATCCACATTTAAGGTAACATTCTGGGTGTTGTTATAGGTCCCTCCGATTAGATTAGCACTTGCTGTTGGTGATATCAAGTCAATTTCTGTAACATCCATTATTTTGGTTCTGGTAATCACACTACCATCTTGCAGGGTCACAGTTAAAGTGATGGTGTATTTTCCGGCCTTACTGTAGGTGTGTTGGGGGTTCTGTTCTGTTGAGGTGTTTCCATCACCAAAATCCCACTTCCAGGAGGAGGGATTTCCGGTAGAACTGCCATTGAACTGTTGAGTTAAAGCAGTGCCATTAACACTGCCCACTGTGAAATCAGCTGCTATGTCGTTGAAAGCATAAAATGTGCCAGTGGTGGTTCCAATATACAAAGTGCCATCACTGCTTATAGCAGGAGAACCAGCGATTTCTCCTGTAGCATAGCTCCATTTAAGAGTCCCATCAGGATTCAATGCATACAACCCAAATTTACTTCCAATATAGACCGTGCCATCCATATCAATTGCCGCGGCAGTAATGGAATTACCAACAACACCCCCAATGTTATAAAACCACTTAAAATTGCCGTTTGAATCAAAAGCGTAAATTTTAGTTGCTCCCACCACATAAATAGTTCCATTGGAACTGATAGCAGGAGAACCATAAAGCGGTTCTTCAGAACAACCAGAAGAGGTGCTAATAGTTCGGCACCATTTCAATGAAGCATTACTGCCATTATCCACTATTGCAAAAAGAGCATATCCAATATACCGGGCAGCACCATTCATATTTAATGCGTAATTTACAACATAAATTGTACCATCAGAACCTATGCAGGGAGTATTGTAATACATATTTACATTATATTTTTTATAATTTGATGATGGGTTTATTATGGTATAAGACCATTTAAGGGTTCCATCAGGATTCAAAGCGTACATTACGCCATCATAGTCCACCACATAAATTGTACCATCAACACCAATTACTGGAGAATTCCCCTCTAGTTTTCCCATTATGTACTTCCATTTAAGAGTTCCAGAGGAAGTGATGGCATATAAAGTACCGCTAGTTTCATTGGTTACTGTAACGTAAACCGTTCCATCGGAACCAATCACCGGGGAGGAACCAAAATTATAATCACCCGTGATGTACTTCCAGAGGAGGGTTCCATTGGAGCTTATGGCATAGGTTGTACTGTTCATCCAGTTACTGATGTAGATAGTCCCGTCGCTGCCAATGGTAGGAGAACCAAGTATCTGACTGCGGGTAGTCCAGGTCCACTGCAGTACCCCATTTCGGTTAAATACATAGAGCACACCATCATAACCTGCAACATAAATTTTACCATCACCGCCAATCACTGCAGACCCATAAACAGTTAAATTATTAAAAGTCCATTTGGTATTGTTGGTCTGAGGGCCATTATACTCTGATTGACCGGTGTTATTGGCATCATTCTGAAAACTGGGCCAGTCAGAATCAGCAAGACCAGTAGAATTAGTTTCAGTAGTTGTGGTATTATCAGTGCCAGATCTTGTATTTGTACCATATCCACTGGCAGTATCAACTTCGCTGCCACTATCAACTGCACTGGCACATCCTGCAGCAGCAATACAGATTAAAGCAAAAATTATGAATAATAAGGTTAATTTACCACTTTTCAACATTATCAATCCTATTTTTTACTTGAAACTCCATTAGTTTTACTTAAAACTCCATTAGTTTGAGTTTTCATGGATAGGAAATGAACCTTTCATAGGATTAATTTGAAATTTCATTTTATGATTAGCTTTTATCCCATGATTAGGTTGAAATTTTATCCTTGGATTAATTTGAACTCGTGGGAAAGGCAAATTATCAGGATCAAATCTCCAAATTGTTGATCCAAAATAACTCATATTCTAATTGATCTGATGAAATGTGCATATAAACATGTCGATTAGGCTTTAAACTATAAAAGAATAAACTTTACACGAAAATTATTACAGGTTTAACCATTCTAAATTGCCAAAACTATCAACAGAACCATTTAAATTATTTAAGCAATATATAAATGCCCAATAACTAAAAACAGCTTTTAACTATATTTTTATACCATAAAAATATGATTAACCACCTAACACCAGAAATATTATACCCTATACAGAAATGTATATATCTACACCTCGCTATAGTATTTTAAAAAATGAAAATGGAGGAGATTTGAAATGTCAAGTGATACTGGATTATTCCCATCTAATGGTCACAGGATACAGGGAAGATCAACCGAATCATTCCTGGACGCTCGCGATATAATTTCACGACTTAATCTTAAAGGAAATGAGGTTTTTATGGACGCTGGTTGTGGTGATGGTCACGTTGCCATGATAGCTCATGATATGATGGATGATGATGCAACAATCTATGCCCTGGATGTTTACCCCCCATCAATTGAAGATATGGAAAAGGATGTGGAAGAACAGGGAATAAATAACATAATAGCAATTCAGTCAGATATAGCTGAAAAAATCGCCCTTGATGATGATACCGTGGATATTTGTCTCATGGTTAATGTTTTCCACCACTTCGTAGCTCAAGAAACAGCAGATAGTGCCATTAGCGAGCTTAAAAGAATTATAAAGCCGGGTGGTAAAATTGCGGTCATGGACTACAAGAAAATGGACACAGGCTACGGTCCCCCAGCTAAGTTCAAAAGCAGTCCAGAAGAGATGGAGGAAATGTTCAAAAAACACGACCTTGAAATGGTTAAACTGGAGACCGAAGCAGGGGAAGTCCTGGACGACGGAACCATGTCCCATTATATTATAACATTCCAAAAATAAGTAAATGAACCTCTAAAAGTTGTTTTTTTACTTTTTTAAACTTTTTTTAATTACTCTTCTATTGGATACCTCAATACTTTTCTATTGAATAGCTAAAGAATTTTTCAGGAATAATTCCCCAGTTAAGAATATTCTAGAATAATTATACCGTACTAATAATATCCCAATAATAATATTAATTACTAATTAGGTTCCAATAAGAATATCCATTAATAAATATGCTCAAATAAGAATAGTAATATCTATTACTCATTATACTTCACTAATAACATCATAGATAATGAATTTAAAACAAAAAAAGTTAAATTTTAAAAAAATCCAGTTTGGGGTCCAGTTATAACAGCTGATAATATGATTTTTCAAAGCAGGAAGTACAGTATGCCTTTCCTCCTTTTAAGTGGTGTTTACCATCCATAACTACCTCCCCACAGTCAGCACACCGGGCTATTTCCAGTGGTTTACCCGGGAGGTCATTGGGGTTTATTTTGACTGAAACCTTCTGAACCATGAATAATTCATCTCCAGGAGTTCTGGCTATTCTTTCGGTTAATTCTTCTATGGTTTCCTCATGTTCTGCTTCAGAGTCAATATCAGTATCTTTGTTATTAGCGTCTATGTCCATGACACGTACTGCTTCACCAGTGTCAATGTTCACGAATGTGGCTGCGAATTTACCGTATCCCATGGGTTTGAGGGATTTTTTACCCAAGGATGTTTTGGTAACCGATTGTATGGCATCACAGATACACCGATCAATCTCTGTGTATACGATTAACCTTTTATCCTTCTCACCTGGTGTCATTCCCATTTGTTCCATGCCGTGTATAGCTAATTTGGTTCCCATTACTATTCCACCACATATATCACCGTGAAACTCACCAGCTTTTTTTAATAATTCCATGTAGTCACTCATATTATCACCATTTTCCAATAATACCTTTATTCCGGATTAATAAACCATTAAATTCTTTTTTTCTGATGTTTTATTACCTATTTCTAATGATTTTAAGCTAATCTCTAATGATTTTAAGTTTTAAGACATTTTTAATAATTTATATTCATTTAAATTCAGTTTATAGTTTTCATGGGGACACAGATTTTCCTGTCAGGATCTATGTCGACTATTTCCACATGGATTCCATAGGCTTTTTCCATATTTTCCCGATTTATTACCTCTTCTGGTTTGCCAATGGCCATGAAGTTCTTATCCTTCAGTATAGCCACTTTATTGGAGGATATAAATGCATGATCCGGGAAGTGGGAGGTCATTACTACTGAAAGTCCTTCACTGGCTAATGTTGAGATTATATCCAGTGTTTTCAGTTGATTGCCGAAATCAAGATGGGAAGTGGGTTCATCCAGTACTAGAATGCGGGGTTCCTGGGCTATTACCCTGGCAAAGAAGACCAGTTGCTGTTCCCCTCCACTTAAGGTGGTGTAAGGTTTATCCCTCATATGGGAAATTCCAAACTTTTCCAAGGCTTTTTCTGCAATTTTATAGTCTTTTTCTCCCAGTGATTCGAAAAAATCAAGGTGGGGTGTTCTGCCCATTAAAACCACATCGAAAACTGTGAAGGCAAAGGTTGGAATGTGGCCCTGGGGGATATAACCTATATTCCTGGCTATTTCCCTTTGATCGATGTGTCGGATGTCCTCCCCATTGATGTAAACTGTGCCGTTATTCAATCCATGGATTCTGTTTAGACACTTTATCAGGGTTGTTTTACCACAGCCATTGGGGCCCAGTATACAGACCACATCCCCCTTTTCCACTGTTAAATTTATATTTTCAAATATATTGCCAGTTTCATCATATGCAAAGGCTGCATCCTTTATTTCCAGTATACTCAATACTTCACCTCCTGAATGTGTTATTAACACTGTTAATATCCCTTATTTACCCGTTTTAACACATTTATCAGTCCTAAACCATTCAAGCCCATGTACCGTAACCCTTTCTCAGTAAGTATAAGAAGAATGGAGCCCCGATTATAGCGGTTAAAATTCCAATGGGAACTTCGGTAATGAGTAATGTCCTGGATATGTTATCCACAAATAGAAGGAATGATGCTCCCAGGCAAATGGTGGCGGGTAACAGGTTTTTATGATCTGGACCAACAATTATTCGACTAATGTGGGGTATAATCAACCCAACCCATCCAATAATCCCACTTATAGACACAGCAGCTGCGGTTATCAGGGTACAGCAAGATATTATGATCAAACGGAGCTTTTGGGTTTCTATTCCCATAGATTTGGCTTCTTCATCACCCATGGCTAAGATGTTCAGCCTCCACCTTAATACCAGTAGTATGCTTATTCCCAGGATTATGGGGATGGCTGCAATGAAGACTTCCTTGTTACTGGCGCCGGCAACACTTCCCATTAACCAGTAGACGATCTGGGGTAACTTTTCAAAGGGGTCGGCCATGTACTTGCAGAGAGATATCAGGGCACCGAAGAGTGACCCAATAGCCATACCACTTAAAACCATTACCAGGATCTGTGAGCTTTTAATGGAACGGGCAATAACGTAGGTGAGGGTCACTGCCACCATTCCCCAGATGAATGCCGAGATCTGGGTAAAGATGGGTATTCCGATTATTAGTATTGCTATGGCCGCTCCAAACCCTGCTCCTGCAGAAACACCCAGTATGTCTGGTGAAACCAGGGGGTTCTTGAATGTTCCCTGGAATGAAGCCCCTGCTACAGATAAAGCAGCCCCTACAAGTAATGCTGCCATTATGCGGGGTAACCTAATATCCCAGACAACAGTGGAAGCGGCAGCAGATACGTGTATGAATGGGAAGAATTTGGCCAGTATAGCCATGATCACTTCCACTGGACTCAGAGGATACCTGCCTATCATGAAAGAAACAAAAAACAGGAAAATTGGTAATGCAATTAGAATTACATTTACCAACCATTTCCGGTTAGTCCCATCAAGAGCGGATTTCCATTTTTTTGTGTTTGTAAACATTAGATCACACGTGTTTCTTCATTTTCCCTGTGGATTATGACACATCGGTTATTCCTCATTATACATCAGCCCACATTATACATTCCTCATAGCCACAGTATACATCCTCATGGCCACATTATACATCGTCATGGCCCATACTTCAACCCCACTATACATCAGTCATTCCTGAATCCTTCAGGATCTTGGTTACTCCATCATCACTGAGATCATAGTGGTAGAATTCTGAATAGAACTCTTTAACCTCTCCTTTGAGGTCTAAATTCTTGAATTTATCTGGATATAATATTTTAGCAGTCCATGGAATTCCAATTATGAGGTTTGCCCCGGTTGGCTTGTCGAACCATTTGAATGGAGATTGAGGGGATAGATACACTTTTTTATTTTGTACTGCGTTTACACTGCTCCAGGTGGAGTTTTGATAGACACTGGCAAAGAAAGTTGGGTCAGTGGTTATTATAACTTGAGGATTCCATTTTAGAACCTGTTCCATGGATACTTGTGTTTGACCACTTCCTCCCTGCATCTGGACATTGGCCACATTATTCCCGTGACACAGATCAATTAACTGTCCATGTACTGAACCAGAGGGCTCGGTTTTCAGACCGTCAACTCCCTCAGCAAAGTAAACTGTTGTCCTTTCACTGTCAGGTATGGTTGACACCACATCAGTCACTTCTTTTTGAACCTTAGTATTGAAATCAGACAGTTTCTTGGCCTTATCAGTGGACCCCAGTAGGGTTCCTATAAACTCTATGGAGGGGTTTAAGGTGGTTACATTACTGGTATCTGCCACACCCACCACTGGTATTGAACCAAACTTCTGCTGTCTTTCGGATAGAACTGAGAGGGTTGATGCATGTGAAGATGAATCATCTGGACTTACACTGTCCAGCACCACATCAGGGTTCATGGCGATGAATTGCTCGTAACTACCGGATTGGGATCCGTACCATCCACCCACTGACGGCAGATTCTTATAGGCATCAGGCATGTATTTCTGTTCGTCACTGGTTACCTCATAGTTGAAGGCCTGTAATTTGTCAGGGCTAATCATGTAGACCAGGACTGTGGTGGTGGGAGAAGTGGATAGAACGTGATTTATGGGTGAAGGCACAGTTAAATTTCGACCAGCCATATCGGTTATTGTGGTGTTTCCCCCTGAAAAAGCCCCGTATTCTGTTAAATAACTTCCGAGTCCTGCAACTGCAATTAAAGCCACTGCTGCAATCAAAATAAAGTAATTCTTCATTTAATCACCTGTACGTTTTATAATTATGATCATTAACTTACAGAATTTCATTTTAACACCAAAACTCATTTTAACATCACAGTCTATGGAAAACCACAGCCGATGCATAAAAATGAAAATAAAAAACTGCTAACTAACCAGGATCATTTTACCTGTTTCTGGATCTTTGTAAACAGTTCCCATCTGCTGATAACCACTACCTGACCCAGATACATTACTAGTGTCATTTAAGGTTTGACCTGTCTTTACTGAAACTGTGTCCTGGGTAGGTCCCTGAGTTGAGGATACTATGGATGGATTGCTCTGTAAAGCCAGTATGGCAAACACTAAAAATCCTACTGCCAGAACCAGCATGCAGTCGGTCATGTTGATTATACCAGATGTGGGATCTTCACCACTATCATCCAAAAATCGTCTTTTTCTGGACATTATCCAAAGCCTCCAGTGTTGATTCAACTATTGCTTCTAAAATGGATAATTCATCATTGTACCATTTTTTCCGGTATCCCGATATTATATAACCTATAGCACCTGCTGCTAACCCGGTTATGGTAGTGTCGAAAGCCACAGTCAATGCCTGTGCCAGGCTGTTTATATCACCGGAACCTAAAGCAGATAAACCCGGACCTAAAGGTATCAAAGTACCTAAAAGACCAATTGTTGGAGCTAATCTGACTAATATATCTGTTTTCTGAGTTATAGTTGAAAATTGAAGTTCTTGTTCTTCAATTAACTTTGTAGCTATTGCTCTTCTTGATTGGGGACCAATATCATGGTTAGAAATGATTTTTATGAGAATTTCTTTATATTTATCCTGAAGCTCGCTTTCGGTAACTTTTTCCTTCATTTCTTCAGGGTTGGATGATTTAGAGATGGCCCTTATCAGATTTTCAGTTTGATTCACATCGAATTTTGTTCTTGAAAATTTTTCAGTTAAAAATCCTCCTAAACTCAAAACTGCATAGGTCATGAAGACCAGAACAACAATTATAACTGGTATGAACAGGCTCTGTGCGATTAAATACAATAAATTGCTTAAAATTTCAGTTCCAAGGATTTCCATTACCTATCACCTAAATATTTCACTGATCTATCCTTTTTTTGCGTTTTAATGATTTATATCTGATTTTTTTGAAGATTAGTTTTTAATTTTTTCTAGTTTTGGACGATTTCCCAGGGTAAATGTCGCTTAGGTTATTGATATCCTCTTTTTTGAGATAGACCCCTACTAAAAAGACTCCTCCCGCCGCCAGTATCAAGAAAATCAGGTTGGTTGTTGAACCTATAGACAGAGGTTTAGTCTGAACCTGGGCCAATAATTGGATATTGGGGATGAAAAGTCCGGCGATTAAGAAATAGAACCCATTCAGAATCATGAAATTTCCCAGTAGAACAGGGTAAGGTCTTTCTGCATGCCTTAAAAACTTAGAAAATTGATATATAAATATTACAATTAAAACCAGAACCACTGCCATCATAACGTTGAATACTAAATAAAATGAGTCCGCACCCTTGGTGAATAATATGGCAGAGAAGATAAACCCTGCAAAGCAACAGATTGATGCGGATATCGTGGCCTTTGACATGAGCATGTCATGATTTTTCCTATCCTTTCTCCATTTAATGATGGTGTAGCTCCCGGTTAGTATGGTTAAAACCCCGATTATTCCAATTACCAGTGCAATGTATTCATTGGCAAAATTGTACAGCGAAGTAACATATCCAGCTACAGAACCCAAGGTAAAAAGTATTGCACCGTAAAGCAGGGCAAGGGAGAATAGTTTATTTTTGGGAATCTGTTTGAGACCCATTGCCAGGGCTATGTTAATTCCAAACAGGAGGACTGTGGATATAATCAAACCTTCCCAGATCAATTCTGCCATATTTAACATCTCGTAAGATTATGCATAACTTGAGTTTTTTATTTAAATAGTTATAAATAGAGTATGAAATTTTTAAATATATTAAATCGATTATAATCGATAAGAGTATATAAACGTATCGAATGAGGTAACCAGTGATAATGAAAAAATACAGAAAAATATTTTTTTGTTTTTAGATCTGCTTAACAGACATTATCCTGTATAAAACTCTTAAACCCATCTTAAACTCTTAAAATCAGATGGAACCCTTAAAACCAAATTAAGAGAGATATATAGAATAATGTCCAAATAAATTTGATTATATTAGATCAATCAATATGGCACAAAGTTTTTTTGAAATCCCCCTATCATCTGACAATTGCTCATCTGGCGATATGCCTTAAGAATCAGTTCTATTTTAATGGTTAATATATTAATCTCAATAATCCATCTTAACTTTTTATTTAAAATAAAAAAATTTTTAAATGCTTTTTAATAGAATTTAATAAGAATAGAAGTTCATAAATAAATTTAAAATGATTTAAAGTGATTATATTCTTTAAAAATTGTTTTAATCTGTTTTAATTTCTCCCAAAAATTTATATAGTGAATGATGCCAATTTAAGTTGTCGGAACTATGTTACCTTCTTCCGGTTACTATTTAATATTGCTCTATTCGTAACGAATGATTGTAATCAACTTATGGAGGTGATAGATCGGACCCCACTAACTACTGCCAACACAAGGTTTGGCAACAAGCCCGAAAATAGCCCAATATGAAAATAAAACTATCAAATTACTGGAATATTAATAAAATAATATATTCATTTATAATTTGAAAATAAAGGGAAATATAAGATAAAAAAATAGAAATAAAGATGAACCCCGTTATAAATAGCTTAAAGAGGATTGTTTATGAAAGATACCATATACGAGGTTATTGAAGGATATATGGATGAAGGGAAAACCGGCTCCATCGCAACCATCATATCAAGGGACGGATCATCCCCCCGTGATGTGGGTGCTAAAATGTTCATTGGAGAAGATGGAAAGATTCACGACACCATTGGTGGCGGTGGACTGGAGTACAAGGTCCAAAAGCATGCCATGGCCACAATGGGTCATGAAAAAGCCCAAATGATTAAGATTAAGATGGATGGAGAAGAAGTAGCCTCTGATGGTATGATCTGTGGTGGGAATGTGGAAGTATTCCTGGAACCTGCCCTTGAAAAACACCGCCAGCTTTACCAGCGCCTAGAACACCTGGAAAAAAATGGGAAAAAAGGAGTTCTCATTACCAGTTTAAGGGGAGAATTCATGAAAACCCTCATCGAAAGGGACATGAGAATAACCGGCGACCCCCTAAATGCCAGTAACGATTTGGCTCTTTTTCAAAACCATATCAGCAACATTACACCACAAATAACCAACAAAACATTAGTTGAAACCATCCACCCATCACCACCATTATACATCTTTGGTGCAGGACATGTTTCCCAGTTCATAGCACCCCTGGCCACCAATGTAGGGTTTCAGGTTACAGTTATTGATGATCGTCACCAATTCGCCAACAGTGAAAGGTTCCCCGATGCCCACCAGGTCATTGTAGAGGATTTTCAGGAAGTATTCAACAATTTAAGCTTCACTGGAGAAGAGTACGTGGTGATAGTCACCCGTGGACATCAACATGATCGTGACGTGTTAGAAGAATCACTTAAAAGAGAAACAAAATATCTGGGAATGATTGGGAGCAGAAGAAAGGTAAAAATGATCCTGGAACACATGAAAGAATGTGGATACCCCCCAGAAAAGGTTGATAAAGTGTATTCACCCATAGGACTTTCAATTAAAGCCGAAACACCACAGGAAATAGCTGTGAGTATAGTAGGTGAACTCATAACAGTCAGAAGAAGTTGATTGATGTGAAAGACATCATCCATTCTTCTAATAGAGTTTAATAGTTCTTAATTAGCTTTAATAGAAGTTGATGATTCTTGAACAGAAGTTGAAAAGTTCTTAAATAGATGTTTAAAGGGTTTTTAAATAAATTTTTAAAGGTTTAGAAGAAGTGATTAGATGAATTTTCCACTTTCAACCACTCCTCCTTTGTTTATTCACTTCTTCTTCACCATCATTTTTTCCAATTATAAATTAGGATAAATCAATTCAAACATATAATAATATATAACAAATAACCACCCATATCGGAGGGATTTTTTTGAAAATAAGATGCGATTTTGTGACCAACAGCAGCTCTGCAAGCTTTGTGATAACTGTTAAAGAGGACATTGTTGATGCTAACATAAAACATTACCAGGAAAGTGGTAAAAAAGGAAGAGTTCAACTTCTAACCTTCCTTAAAAATGAACTCAAAAAGGGTGGCTACAAAACTCACATGGGATCTGGTGAATACTACTTCACCATTAAAGAGTTTGCCCTGGGAAAATCCATTGAACTGGATGAAAAAATAGACCCTGAAAAAATAGCCTTCACTGATTTCAGTGATCTCTCTGATGAGGAGATGTGGAAGCTCATTAACTGGATCATCATCAAAGGAGGAAGCCGGGACCTCTTCGGTGTGGGAGCAACCCAGACCAATGAACTGGACTGTGAATGTATCGATGACCCCCGTGACTGATTACAATGAATGAATATGAAGTTCAATGAGTAATACAGTTCAATGATTAACAGAGCCCAATGACTGCACAGCCTAATAATTAACACGTCCAATGACTGATTACAAACCACCAATATTACGATAACTTAAAAAAAAACCAAAGAATCCACAAATTATTCAAAAAACAATCATCTAATCAAAAAAAAAATGATAAGAAAACACTTCAAAGGATACAATTTCGTTGCTAATCGCGAAACCGGTTTTACCTTACGCTGGGGAGATGATTTTTCGCAAAATCCTTACATGGCTCCCTGGCCAGAACTGGCAGACATATCCATATCCAACTACTGTACCAATGGTTGCAGTTACTGTTACCGGTCCAGTGATGAGAAAGGAGGGTTTATGTCCCTGAAAGATTACACCCATGTGCTTCAGGAACTCACCCATGATGAGTACGGGAGTATATTCCAGGTTGCCCTGGGGGGTGGAGAACCACTACTCCATCCGGATTTTAATGAAATAATAAGGACCACAAGGGAAGATTATGGAATAATCCCTAACTACACAACATGTGGTAAGTTTTTTACCCCTGAAAATCTGGAAGTAAGCAGGAAGTACTGTGGTGCAGTGGCTATATCCTGGGATCCATACCGCAATAACTTAACCCCCGACAATAACTTAACCCAGAGCAAAAATCCAACCCACAACAATTTAACCCTGGATGAGCTTTCAAAGTTGGGAAAACTCCTGGAAGACAATCAAATCAAAACCAACATTCACTACGTGATTTCAGAAAGCACCCTGGAAGATGCCACCAGGATGTTAAGTGGCGAATACGACAAATATCTGGAATCATTCAATGCAGTGATCTTTTTAACCTACAAACCCACTGGCAGGGCGCCATCAGAGGACATCATCCGTTCTCCAGATCTTTTACAATCTTTCCTTAACCTGGTGGACAAACCAGTCACGCATTTAAAAATTGGTTTTGACGCATGTTTCGTTCCATTACTACTTAAAACAACCCATACTGATAATGACCTGATAGATAGCTGTGAATGTGGTTTTTTCTCAGTCTACATAGACGAGAACATGAATGTGTCTCCTTGCTCATTCTGTAACAATGACCAGTACAGCTACAGCTTAAAAGATTCCAGTTTTAAGGATATCTGGCAGGAATCTTTTTCCAATTACCGGCATTACATTGATAATGAATGTAAATTAAAATGCACCAGGTGCGAAAAAAGTAATGATTGCAGAGGTCAGTGCCCATTTTTTGATGAACTGTTTTTATGTGATGTGATGGGTAAATGAAATTAACCTTAAGAAAAAGACAACTTCTTTATTGATAATTTCGCTTTTGATGCCCAAATTTAGGTTAATTACTTAAATTTTAGTTTACTATTTTTTTAAATAAACTAATTTTTAATAATATCTAACCATATTACAATTGATTCAAACCAACAATCGAAATGTATATATAGTCATGTCGTTATATGGAAAAGAGGTGAACAAGATAACTACCAACAACACCAATTACAATAGGGATCACAAAACCGATTGGAACGAGTTATGGAAAGAAGCAGTGAACAAGCTTCCAAAAAAGAATAATTCTAAGTCATGGGATAAAATAGCGACTCAGTTTGCCCAGTGGATGAAGAAAGATGATTATCCACAGGAACTGCTTAGTAAGATTCAAGTAGAATCTGGGGACACAGTCCTGGATATCGGTTGTGGTAACGGTGTGATAACCATCCCTCTGGCACAAAAAGCCATTTCAGTTACAGCCATGGATATTTCCATAAATATGATTGAATTACTGCGAGATAACGCAGCCAATCATAATTTATCCAACATCAAATTTATTAATAAAGGAATAGAGGATGTTAAGGCAGGTGAAATTGGTTATCATGATGTGGTGGTAGCATCCAGATCCTTAAACGGAATAGCGGACATAAAACCTGAACTGGAGAAAATAAACAAAATCGCTCAAAAATATGTTTACATCACCCTCTGGGGAGTGGATAACCGTAAATTCGAAAGCAAAATGGCTGAACTTCTGGGAAGGAAAAGTTATCAGCACCCCGATTATACCATTGTTTACAATCTCCTCCATGAAATGGGAATCCAGGCTAATGTGGAGTTTTTAAAATCAAATACCCGTAACTACTATTCCAATATTGATGAAGCTTTAGACAGGATTAAATGGAGAATTGGAGACCTGAATGAAGAGGAAGAATCTCTTATAAAAGAACATCTACAAACCACTTTGACCAAAAATCCAGATGGAAGTTTATCCTATTCCCGGAATAACTCCAAATGGGTCCTCATATGGTGGGAAAAATCCAATTAAATAAGAAAATCCAATTAAATAAGAATCAAATCCTAAAAATCAACTCCATTAATCTAAGTGGAGTTAATTAAATTTACCAAAAAAACACTGGAGTTTGGCTCCAGAACATGAATTCAAATTGACCTATACAGACAGGCGGAGGTCCGCTCCCTCAGCCATAGGTAGAAAAAATTGTCGGTGCGTAGGAAAAATTGGCAGGATATACCCATCCAACACTATATCCATCACTACCATAACAGGTAGATCTGCCAATTTTCCTTCTTTTTACTCCATTGTTAATTTTATTCCATTTTTAAAAGATAATCCTTCTATGAGCGTCCATTTATACTAAACAAACTTATTTTAATGACATTTTTGATTATATCCTTGGTTAAACAAATAAACTGGTAAAAACATAACTGGTTAAATTACGTGCGTGGAAGTAGTTTAAATGTATAAAAATTCAAAGACTCCAACCGGGTGTAACCCGAATTATGAGCAAATATATACGTTGATAGCTCGTCAGATCATTGAAAAACTTAAAGTCAATGCTGGAACTGCCATTGAAGTGGGTTCTGGATCTGGATCACTATCCCTAGCCATGACCAGAATAACTAGTTTTAAAATTTATTCCATGGATATATCTCCTGAAATGTGCCAGATTGCTTCAAAATCCATTGAAAGAGAAGGTCTCATGGATAGAATAACACCAAAACTTGGAGATGTTCATCAGATGCCTTTTCCAGACGAATTTGCGGATGTTATCTTCAGCATAGGATCCATCATATTCTGGAATGATTTAACTGTGGCTTTTAAGGAAATATATCGAGTTTTAAAGCCAGGGGGAGTGGGATATGTAGGAAGGGGATTTGGAAGTCCCGCAGCAAAACAACAATTCACGCACCATGAACAGGTAAATCATCAAGAACTTAAACATCACCAACAAAAAAATCAAGAAGTTAATCATCATTACAAAATCCACGATAATCCAAAAATCCATGCAGATACTCTGGAAAAAGCAGTCATAAATGCGGGAATCCGTAATTATCTTTTAATTAATGATGAATCAGGGCTGTGGGTTTTATTTAAAAAATTGAACAAATGTATTTCATAGAGGGGGATGTGCTTACATAGATCAGGATAATAAAGGTACTCCATGATTATAATACAGAAGTTGTGCAGGATTATTATAAGAAAGGTACTTCAGATTAATAAAAAAGGTACTTCCGGATTATTATAAACAGGCCAGTCATAGAACTATGATAAACTAAAAATTATCAATATTACATCTAAAATTGGAGAGTGTTTAAAAATGGATGAAGTTATAGCAAAAATAGATGATCAGGAAATGTTATCCAGGATAGAAAGAGTCGTTCCATTCCATGGTTATTTAAGTACTGGGGCATTTATTGGCCTGCAGATGCTGGAAATTGCCAGCGAACTGCTGGATATAAAAGAAAATGAAAGAATATTCGTGACCTGCGAAACCCTTAACTGCCTGCCTGATCCATTCCAGATCCTCCGCGGATGCACCGTGGGAAACAAAGGCCTAAAAATTTTAGATTATGATAAAATGGCAGTGACCATTAACAAAGGAGCAGAACCTGGCCAACAGATCAAAGGAATCAGAATATACCTTGATGCAACAAAAACCATTAAATATCCAGTATTCCATGCTTGGTACATGAATGAAAGGAAGGTTCCCCATGAAGAAGCAATTTCAGAGCTTATAAAAGCCGGTGATGATGTTTACACTTGGGAATTTGTGGATGTGCCAGTTCCAATCAAAGCTAAAAAAGATGTACGATTGTGTGCTGTTTGCGGGGAGTCATTCATTAGTAAAGATGGATCTGATACCTGTAAAGGTTGTTCACAATAAAAACGGATATTATTGTGTTCTGTGCAAATTTTAAAAACATCCTGAAAAAAACACTTCAATCATTTGAAAAATATAATTTGAGTTTATCCAAATAATTTGAGTTTAATCCAATATTCAATGAAATTGCTAGCTCAGGAAGTAAGAGTTAAAAAAACAATATTTAAGGAAGTAAGAGCTAAGGAAGTAAAGCAATTGCAGGGGTTAACTATGGACAAGCAAATAACCATGAAAATACCTGAGGAAATGTATCAGGATCTAAGGGAAATTGCCACTAAAAAGGGCGATATACCCCTGGGAAAGCTGATTAGAAGGGCTTTAGATGATTACATTCGGAAAAATAAGATGAAAGGAGTTTTATAAAACTGTTTCATAGTACTCCAATGGATAATTTAATTAATTCATCAATAAAAATATTTAAAAGTTAAACTGGATAGAAATAGCCCGTTTTAAAATAAAAAAATGTAACTGGGATCTAATTTCTTAACTCTATCTGTTCTTCACAAGACTTGCAAATAATTTCATCCTTATCCTGCAGTTGTTTACCATCCATTACATGTTCCCCACAGATGGAACAAACCACTATGTCCATTGGAAGACCAGGAATTAAGGGTACTTCCCCATCAAATTCTTCAATGAGTAACAGATCATCATCAGACATACCAGATAACTTCCCAATGGCTGATTTTTTTTCTTCCATTATTTTGGCCATGTTTTTTTCTCTAGCAAGTTCTGCAATATTTTCAAACCATGTCCATAACCCTGGAACATCCTTTAATTTGTCATCCCTAGCAGAAATTCGAATAGTTTTACCAGTTTTAACATCAATGAATGTTGCTACAAACTTACCATAATCTAAACATTTAAGGGTTCTGCGCCCTACAGTACATCCAGTTATAGCTTGAATAGCATCTGGCATGCATCGATCAACCTCAACTGAAACCATAAGATCATCATTGGGTTCTAATGGATCCATTCCTAATTTTTCCATTGCTACCATGCTCATCCGGGTTCCCATAATAACACCAGGACATATCTCACCATGAAGAGATTGTGCTTTTTCTATTAAAGTTTCATAGTTACTCATTTCATTCACCAACGATACAAATCATACCAACGATGCGGATATATTATCCCATCGAATTAATTACTATTTAAATTTCTCTAGATAAATCAAGGTATTATGTTAATTATTGGCACAATACTATTATTCTACCAAAAATTATATATATGAACTAAACCAATTTAGATATCGGAAGGAGGTTTCCTTCTTCCGGTAAATGGATTTTACATTACATTGATCCACGAGCTGATAATGAATATAATTAAAATAAAATTCTTATTAATGGAAGTAACTGCTCGTAAATGAAATCACTTCTAAATACTTAAAATAATGGAGGGACGTGATGATCTGCATTCAATTAGATGACAAAATTTGTGAAGGCTCAACATGTGGAAAATGTGCCTATGTATGCCCGAATAACGTGTTCAAAATTGAAAATACCTCCATAGATATCACTTCTCCCAGCTACTGTAAGCTGTGCAAAGAGTGTATGGAAGTCTGCCCCCACGCCGCCATTAACATCAAAACTAAAAAAAGCACGATATGTGGGTATTAAAAGAATAGAAAGATACTAAATGGGCATATAAATATTAACAGAAGATTTAGAATTAAATGAATATTATTAAAGAATATTGACATTAAATGGATATTTGGATACTAAAATGAATAGAATAGACATTAAATGATTCAAAAAGCAAGGAAGAAATTATTACACTGAAAAAATGATTTATAGAAATAAAAAAAGTGATCACGGAGGATTAAAATGAAGATCGCAGTTGCCTCTAGCGATGGCAAAACTGTTGACCAGCACTTTGGACAGGCATGCCACTTCCTTATCTTCCAAATAGGTAAAGAAGGATTAGAATTCATTGAAATGAGAGAAAAAAGCAAAAAACCAGTTTATGATCATGAATACAGATGGAAAAGAGGATTAGACATTCTGAAAGATTGTAAAGTAATTTTTTGCAGGAGAATAGGCGAAGAACCCCGTAAAGAACTGAAAGAGTTAGGGATTGAAGTGGTTGAATCAAAAAAAGAAACCATACCCCTGGCTGTTACCCAGTACCTGACCTCAATGATCAATGGAATAGGATTAAACGTGAAAACAGAACATTAGTAAAACCTGCAAATTCAAAATAGTATATAAATAATTTTTTATCATGCTAATAAGATTTAAAAATAACTTCAAAAATGTATTCCACTTTAAAATTTAAAAATACATTATAAATTTCATTATATTAACAATTGATTCTTTAATATGTATTTTCAATGAAATTATGGTAAACTTTATATATGATGTTGTTCAATTGATTTTTGTCGGAAGTATGTTTCCTTCTTCCGGTCATTGACATTTTAGAAAATTGGTCACTGGCAATAGGCCACTGACATTTAAAAAAAAACAACCAAGAGAGGTCAAAATGGTAAGAAAAATAGCAATTTATGGAAAAGGTGGAATTGGAAAGTCTACAACTACTCAAAATACAGCATCAGCCATGGCACACTTTCATGATAAGAAAGTGATGATACACGGCTGTGACCCCAAAGCAGACAGTACCCGAATGATTCTCAGGGGAAAAATGCAAAGGACCATGATGGACACCCTCCGTGAAGATGGAGAAGAAGCCTGTATGGACCTGGACAATGTGATGTCAGTAGGTTTTGAAGGAATTAAATGTGTTGAATCTGGAGGACCAGAACCCGGTGTAGGATGCGCAGGTAGAGGAGTTATCACCGCCATAACCATCATGGAACAGAAAAAAGTTTATGAAGACGATCTGGACTTCGTTTTCTTCGATGTTCTTGGTGATGTTGTGTGCGGAGGATTCGCAATGCCCATCAGGGATGGGAAAGCAGAAGAGATCTACGTGGTCGCATCTGGAGAGATGATGGCACTGTATGCAGCAAACAACCTGTGTAAAGGTATGGTTAAATACGCAGAACAAAGCGGTGTCCGGCTGGGAGGAATCATCTGTAACAGTCGAAACGTGGATGGTGAAAAAGAACTCCTGGAAGAATTCTGTGAACGTATTGGAACCCAGCTCATATATTTCGTTCCACGTGACAACATCGTGCAGAAAGCAGAGTTCAACAAGAAAACTGTGGTGGACTTCGATGAAACCTGTAACCAGGCCCATGAATACCAGGAACTGGCCCGTATGATTATAGAAAACGAAAACTTCGTCATCCCAGACCCCATGACTATGGAAGAAATGGAAGACCTGGTAGTTAAGTACGGTATGATGGATTAAACCATCATTACCCCCAATCACGGAGTAAAAAAATGAAGATGATAAGAGCAATAGTTCGCCCAGATAAGGCAGAAACAGTAGTAAACTCACTATCAGACTCAGGATATGTTGCTTTAACTAAAATGGATGTCATTGGACGTGGAAAGCAGAAAGGTATTCAACTGGATAACATCTACTACGACGAACTACCCAAGGTCATGCTCATGCTGGTGACCCCCTCTGAAGAAACCAGCAAAGTCGTTGATATTATAAACGAAACCGCATTCACCGGGAACTTTGGAGACGGAAAAATCTTCATCAGCCCTGTTGAAGAAGTTTACACTGTCAGGACTCGAAGTAAAGGATTATAAGTCGAAGTAAAGGATTATGAGGAGTACTAATGAAAGAGATACTGGCAATTATTAGACC